>NZ_BAAGPR010000223.1:0-4464 GCF_054783955.1 Streptomyces mayteni
GGTCGATCAAGTCGAACATCGGTCACACCCAGGCCGCGGCGGGTGTGGCCGGGGTCATCAAGATGGTCATGGCGATACGCAACGAGGTCCTGCCCGCGTCCCTCCACATCGACGAGCCCTCACCACACGTCGACTGGTCCACCGGCGCCGTATCCCTACTGACCCGGGCCCAGCCCTGGCAGGCGGGCGACCAACCCCGCCGCGCCGGCATCTCCTCCTTCGGCATCAGCGGCACCAACGCCCACGTCATCGTGGAAGAAGCACCCGAGTCCGCCGCCTCCGAGGATCCGGTGCCCGACGCCGAGCTCACGGCGGTGCCGGGCACCGTCCCCTGGACGCTCTCGGCGCGGAGTTCGGAGGCGCTGCGCGCCCAGGCCGGGCGGCTGCTCGACACGCTGTCCGGCGGCCCGGAGGCGGGGGAGACGAGCCTCGCGGACGTCGGGCACGCTCTGGCGACGACGCGCACCACGTTTCCGCACCGGGCGGTGGTGTTGGGCGAAACCCAGGACGCCCTACGGCGCTCGCTGCGGACCCTGGCCGAGGGGGGCGCCTCCCCGGACGTCGTGCTGGGCAGCGTGGCTGACGCGGCCGGCGGGCGGACGGCGTTCCTGTTCACCGGGCAGGGCAGCCAGCGTCCGGGGATGGGGCGCGGCCTGTACGAGGCGTTCCCGGTCTACGCCGAGGCGTTCGACACCGCCTGCGCCCACTGCGACCCACACCTGGAACGACGCCTGCGGGACGTGGTGTTCGCCGCCCCCCACACGCCTGAGGCGACCCTGCTGGATCAGACGCGGTACGCGCAGCCGGGGCTCTTCGCGGTGGAGACGGCGCTGTTCCGGCTGTTCGAGTCGTTCGGTGTCCGCCCGGATATCGTGATGGGGCACTCGGTCGGTGAGCTGGTGGCGGCGCACGTGGCCGGGGTGCTGTCCCTGGAGGACGCCTGCCTCCTGGTGGCCGCGCGCGGTCGCCTGATGCAGTCCGCCCCCGCCGGTGGGGCCATGGTGTCGGTCCGTGCCCCGGTGAACGAGGTTCGCGAGGCGCTCGCGGACGTGGCCGAGCGGGTGGCGATCGCGGCGGTCAACGGCCCGGCGTCGACGGTGATGTCGGGTGACGCGGAGGCGGTGCGCGAGGTGGCCGGCCGGTTGCGGGCGGCGGGACGGAAGACCAAGCGGCTGCGCACCAGTCACGCCTTCCACTCACCGCACATGGACGACGTCCTGGGGGCGTTCCGGGAGGTCGCCGCCGGTCTCGGCTACGCGGCTCCCCGTATCCCCGTCGTCTCGAACGTCACCGGCGGGCCGGCCACTGCCGAGCAGCTCGCCTCACCCGACTACTGGGCCGAGCACATTCGCGCCACCGTCCTGTACCAGCAGGGCGTCACGGCCCTGGAGGCCGCCGGCGCCACGTCCTTCGTCGAAGTCGGCCCGGACGCCGTCCTCAGTTCCATGGCGCGCGAGTGCCTGGCCGCCGAGCCGCCGGTGCTGGCGCCCGCCCTGCGCGGCGACCGCGACGACGAGCGGACGTTCGTGTCGGCCCTCGCCGCGCTGTGGACGGCCGGGAAGGACCTCGCGTGGACCGAACTGCTCGCCCGGCGCGGTGGGCGGCGCGCCGTGGCCCTGCCGACGTACGCCTTCCAGCGGCAGACCTACTGGTTGGCCGCGCCGGAGACGTCCGCCGGGCAGCAGCCGACGGGGCAGGGCCGCGACGACGCCCTGTGGGCGGCGATCGAGGCCGGGGACGTGGCCGCGCTCGCCCGGGAGCTGCGGCTGAGCAGTCCCCAGGCGGAGGCGATGCGGCAGTTGCTTCCCGCGCTCGGTGGCTGGCGCAGGCAGGGTTCCTGGAGTCACCGTCTCGACTGGACGCGGCTTCCGGGCGCCGGCCTGCGGGCCGCCCCGAGCGGCACCTGGCTGCTGGTCGTGCCGGCGGACCGGGCCGCCGACCCGCTGGTCGCCGGTGTCGACGCCGCCCTGACCCGTCACGGCGCCCGGGTCGTCACCGTGGCGGCCGAGCAGGGCGACATCGAGCGGTCCGGCCTGCTGGCGCGGCTGAAGGACGCGGACGCCGGCGGGCGTGAGGTGGGTGGCGTGCTGTCGCTGCTCGGCCTGGCCGTGGACGGTGTGGAGAGGGCGGTCACGGCGTTGGCTCAGTCGGTCGCGCTGGTGCAGGCCCTGCGGGACATGGGCGTGCGGGCCCCGCTGTGGTGGCTCAGCCACGGCGGGACGGCGGTCGGCCCCGCCGAGCGGCCCACCGACGGGCAGGCCATGCTGTGGGGGCTGGGCCGGGCCGCCACGGCGGAACGCCCGGAACCGGACGGCGGTCTGGTGGACCTGCCGGCCGAGCCCGATGACCGGGTCCTCGAGCACCTGGTCCGGTTCCTGGCCCGGCCGGTCGCCCGGCCGGTCGAGCGGCAGGTGGCGATCCGGGCCGGCGGCGTGTACGGGCTGCGGCTGCGCCGCACGCCTCCGCCGGCGTTCCGCGACGAGGTTCCGGCGTCCGGCCCGGTGTTGGTGGCCGGCCGGCTCACCCCGTACGTCGCCCACGCGATGCGCCAGTGCGTCGCGGAAGGGTGCGGGTTGCTGCTGCTCGCCGTTCCGGCCGAGGAGCGGGACGAGGAGGCGGTGCGGGTCCTGGAGGCCGAACTGGCGGCCTTCGGTGCCACGGTGAACGTCGTGGACGGCGATCCCGCGAGCCGCGATCGACTCGCCGCCACCCTCGACCAGCTCGCGTCCGACGGCCCGCTGAGCGTGTTGTACAGCCCGCCCCTGCCCGGCGACCGGCTGCTTGCCGGATGGGACGCGGCGGACACGGCGGACACGGCGCGCGCCGTGTCCGCCGCCGTCGCCGAGGCGACGGCCCTGGGCGAGCTGACGCGAGGGCGGGACGTCGCGAGGTTCTGGCTGTTCAGCTCGTTCGCGGCGGCGGTCGGCGCGCCGGGGCGGGGCGGGGCGGCGGCCCTGCACGCGGTGTGTGAGGCGCTGTCACGGCGCTTCCGGGCCGAGGGGCTGCCGGCGACGGTTGTGGCGTGGGGGCCGCAGGCGGTGGAACCGCCGGGCCCGGACGCGGACGAGGTGTTGCCGGGGACGCGCCCGATGGACCCGGGTCGAGCGGCCGGTCTGTTGTCGCGGATCGCCCTGGACGACGCGCGGACGTGCGCACTGGTGGAGACGGGAGACGCGGACACCATGCTCGCCCTGGCGTTCGCGCACACACCCTATGGCGCGTTGCTGGCCGAGCTGCCCGAGGTGAGGCCGCTGTTGAACGGCGACGACGGGCGTGCCGGTCTGCCCGGCGCGGGAGACGGGCCGGCCGAGTTGCAACGGCGGCTCGACGGTCTGGGCGCCGGGGAGCAGGAGGAACTGCTGCTCGACCTGGTGTGCTCGGCGGCCGCCGAGGTGCTGGGGCACGAGACTCCCGACGAGATCGACAGTTCGCTGACGTTCCTGGAGATCGGCTTCACGTCGTTCACCGGTCTCGAGCTGCGCAACATCCTGTGCGGGGCCACCGGTCTGCAACTGCCGGCGGTCGTCGTCTTCGAGCACCCGTCCCCTTCGTCCCTGGTCGGGTACCTGCGCGACGAGCTGATGGCGCAGCGCGATCGGGGGTGACGGCCGGTCAGGGACGTGATGTCCCCACTCCGCTCCGGTGAGGGGCCGGCGCCTCGAACGCGTGGCGCCGGCCGGCCCACCGGGTGCCGCCGGTGCCGTAGCCTCCGGGGTCGACTCCTGGCCCTCTCCCCCGTCCGCGCGCGGACGGGCCGGAAGCAGAGCCGTCCCGGCGGGTGGGCGGGTGAGTGATTGCCTACTGCTCGCCCGGCTCCGGGAAACCGCCGCATTCGGCGGCGGAGTTCGGGCGCCATTCCGCTTCGAGGATGCTGAACACCTCGGAGTCCCGCCAGCCGTCCCGGATCAGGGCGGTGTGCCGATGCCGCCCCTCGTGTGTCGTGCCGAGCTTGCCCAGCACCCGACGCCTCCCATCCCGACACCGTTGGGCTCCTCCACGAGTGCGGGCACATCGGCACGCCATCGGGGCATGGATACCACCCCGGGAGGCACGAACTCCATGCCCTCGAAGAACCGCTCGATGCGTTCTGGGGTGCGCAACACGTAGGGCACGGCGCCGGAGTCGTTGTACTCCTGCTGGGCCGCGATGAGGACCGGGTCGAGGGCGACGCCGTGGCTGAGCACGAGGTAACTGCCCGGAGCCAGCTCGGCGACCAGCCGACGCACGATCGACTGGGCTTCCTCGTCGTCGGCCACGTGCCCCATGACGTCCGACAGGACCAAGGCGATGGGCCGGGTGAAGTCCAGGGTGCTCCGGGCAGCAGCCACGATCCTTTCCGGATGGCGCAGGTCGGCGTCGATGTACCTGGTGGCGCCCTCCGGCGAACTGGTGAGCAGGGCCTGGGCGTACGCCAGTACCAGCGGGTCGTTGTCGACGTAGACGATGCGCGACTCCGGGGCTTCA
>NZ_BAAGPR010000224.1:0-4424 GCF_054783955.1 Streptomyces mayteni
GCTGCCGGGCGGCGGCCGACGCGCTGCCCGGAGTGTGCGCCGGCAGCTGCCGGGTCGTCCCGGGGGCGCGGGACGGCGAGCCGCCCCGCGTCCGCATCGAGGTGGCTACGGACCCGCGCTGGTCCGTGCCCGAGCTCGCCGGCGTGCTGCGCGAGCGGGTCGTCGAGGCCGCGCGGGAGGCCCTGGGGGTGGCCCCGGCGGCCGTGGACGTCGCCGTGGTGGATCTGCTGCCCGGCGGAGAGGCCTGAAGCGGGCTCAGCCCCGGCGGTGCCAGCGGAGCCAGCCGGTCTGGCCGCCGTCGACGAGGAGGTCGGTGCCGGTGACGTAGCCGGCGCCCTGGCCGGTCAGGAAGGCCGCGGCCTCGGCGATCTCGGCCGGGGTGCCGGCGCGGTCGGCGCCGCACTCCTTCAGCATCCGCGTCATGGCCTCGCCGGCCGCGGACTCGGCCTCCGCTCGCGCCATCGGGGTGGAGACCACGCCCGGGCTGATGGTGTTGATCCGGGCGCCGAGCAGGTTCCACGGGAGGGCGGCGGCCTGCACCCGCAGCTGGTTGGCGCGCTTGGAGAGCACGTACGCGGCGGCCGCGTCGTCGGCGCCGACGGCCCGCACGGCGGGGATGTCGAGCAGGGTGTCGGTGGGCGCGGTGGCCAGGGCCCGCTCCGTGTCGGCGTCCAGCGCGGCGTAGTGGCCGGCCATGCTGGAGACGCAGACCAGGGAGGTGCCTCGGCGGGCGACCCCGGCGAAGGCGTCGATCACCAGGGCGGTGCCCAACAGGTTGACGCGCAGCACCAGTTCGGCCGGGTCGGTGGCCGGTCCCGTGGCCGGGGAGACGCCGGCGGTGTGCACGACGGCGGTCACCGGGCCCTCGTCGGCCGCCGCCCCGGCCAGGCTCTCGACGGAGGCGCGGTCGCCCACGTCCGTCGGCACGCCGCGCACCGTGTACCCCTCGGCGGCCAACGCCTCGACGGCGAGGGCGAGTCGGTCGGGCGAGGCATCGGCGAGCAGCAGCGTGCGGCCGCTGCCGAGCCGGCGGGCGACCGCCATGCCCATGCCGCCGGCGCCGGTGACGACGAGCACCTCGGCGGGGTCGTGGGGGTCGGGGTCGTGGGAAAGTTCCCGCATCGGTGGGTTCCTCTCGTGGTTCATCGTCAGGACATGGTCTTGGAGACGGCCGCCATGGCCTCGTCCCAGGTGGCGCGGGACGCGACGGACCGCCGCCAGCGCCGGACGGCCTTCGGCGGCATGCCGACCGCCAGCGCGCCGACCAGCCGGTCGCCTGACCGGTAGGCGGCGACGAACCGCGTGGCCGCCGGGTCGCCCTCGACGATCGCGACGTCCTCGTGGCCGCGCAGGTGACCGTACGCCTGGATCCGCGTGTCGTACTGGTCGGACCAGAAGGAGGGCACGGGCGCGAACGGCCGGCGGGCCGCCGGGTCGGCGAGCAGGTTGCGGGCGGCCGCCATGCCCTGCTCGGCGGCGTTGGTGCGGTGCTCGATCCGCATCGAGGTGTCGAACAGCGGGTTGTGCCAACGCGCCACGTCCCCCGCCGCGTAGACGTCGGGCGCGGCGGCGCAGTACGCGTCGCACACCACGCCGTCCAGGACGGTGAGCCCGCTGCCCGCCAGCCACTCGGTGTTGGGCAGCGAGCCGATCGCGACCAGGACCTCGTCGGCCTCGACCGCCGACCCGTCGGCCAACAGGACCCCGCCCTCGGCGACTTCGGCCACCGTGACGCCGACGCGCAGGTCGACGCCGTGGTCGAGGTGCGCCCTGGACAGCACCTCGCCGACCCGCCGCCCGACCGCGTGCGCCAGCGGCACCGCGGCCGGTTCGAGCAGCGTGACGTGGGCGCCAGAACCGCGGGCCACGGAGGCGACTTCGGAGCCGAGGAAGCCGGCGCCGACCACCGCGAGACGCCGGCCAGGGCCGAGCCCGGCGCGGAGCGCGAGCGCGTCGTCCAGGGTGCGCAGCACCCGGGCTCCGGCCCCCGGCAGCCGGCGTGGCCGGACGCCGGTGGCCAGGATCAGCCCGTCGTAGGGCAGCCGCTCGCCGTCGGCCAACTCGACGGCGCGGCCGGGGAGATCGAGGCGGGTCGCGGCCACGCCGAGCCGGGTGTCGAGGTCGAGGGCGGCGAGGTCGGCCGGCGGGCGCAGCGCGACCCGCTCGGGCGGCCAGGCGCCGGCGAGCAGTTGTTTGGAGAGCGGGGGCCGGTCGTAGGGGGCGTGCGGCTCGTCGCCGACGAGCGTGACGGTGCCGTCGAAGCCCTCCCGGCGCAGGGTCTCGGCCGCCGTGAGGCCGGCGGCCGAGGCCCCGACGACGACGATCCGCCTCACCGCTCCACCAGGCGGATCGCGGCGGCCGGGCAGACCGCGACGGCCTCCCGTACGCCGTCGAGGAGTTCGGGTTCCGGGTGTTCCGTCAGCAGGATCGCCACCCCGTCGTCGTCGCGCTGGTCGAAGACCTCGGGGGCGGTCATCACGCACTGGCCGGACGCCACGCACTTGGGCTCGTCGAGTTCCACGCGCATCGTGGGGGTCTCCTTCGGTTCTCTCCGGTGGGCGGTCACCAGGCGACGGGCAGCGACTTCACGCCGTAGGTGGTGCCGGTGTGGTCGAACGCCAACTCCTCGACCTCGGCGGCCAGTCGGAGGGTGGGCACCCGGCGGTACAGCGTCCCGAAGACGACCTGGAGTTCGAGGCGGGCCAGGTTCTGGCCGAGGCACTGGTGGGGGCCGTGGCCGAACGCCTGGTGCTGGCGGGCGGCGCGGGCCAGGTCGAGGCGGTCGGCCCCTGGGAACGCCTCGGGGTCCCAGTTGGCGGCGTGCAGGTCGAAGACGATGCCGTCGCCCGCGTTGATGGTGACGCCGCCGATCTCGATGTCCTCGCGGGCCACCCGGCGCACCCCGGTCTGCACGATGGTCAGGTAGCGGAGCGTCTCCTCGACGGCGCCGGCGATCGCCCTCGGGTCTTCGGTCTCGCGCAACACGGCGAGCTGGTCGGGGTGTTGGAGGAGCGCCAGGGTGCCGAGGCTGATCATGGTGGCGGTCGTCTCGTGGCCGGCGATCAGCATGGCGACGCCCATGTGGACGGCCTCGGTGCGGGTCATCTCGCCGTTCCGCACCCGGCCGGCCATCTCGGAGAGCACGTCGTCGGCCGGGGCCTCGGGGTCCGCGACCGCCAGCTTCTCGCCGAAGAGGCGGTCGAGGTAGCCGGCGAGGGCCGCGCTGGCCGCGCCGGCCTCGGCGAGCGACAGGGAGCCGTCGAGCACCAGGTTGCTGTTGCGCTGGAAGAAGTCGTGGTCCTCGTAGGGGACGCCGAGGAGTTCGGCGATCACCAGCGAGGGCACCGGCAGGGCGAGCGCGGTGAGCAGGTCGGCCGGGTTGGGCCCGGCGAGCAGGGCGTCGATCCGCTCGTCGACGATCTTCTGGACGGCCGGCCGCATGGCCTCGATCCGCCGGACCACGAACGGGCCGTTGACGGTGCGGCGCAGCCGGGTGTGCTCGGGCGCGTCGGTGTTGGTGATCAGGCGCGGCGTCGCGTGCGCGATGTCGGCCCGGTGCGCGTTCACGTAGGGGAAGTTGGGCTCGCGGTCGTCGTTGCTGACCCGGGGGTCGGTCAGCAGGGCCCGCTGGTCGGCGTGCCTGGTGATCAGCCACGGGGTGGTGCCGTTCCAGATCCGCACCCGGCCGATCGGCCGCTCGCCGCGCAGCGCGCCGACCTCGGGCGCCGGGGCCAGCGGGCAGCCGGCGTCCCTGGGCATCGGGTAGGCGGGCGGCGGCTCGGCCGCGCCGGTCACGGGGCACGAGACGGGGTTCGTCATGGGTCGCTCCTCGGTGGCTGTGGGGCTCCGGCCGGTTCGAGGGGCCGGCCGGAGTGCCGGGGATTCCGCGCGCGGTGGGGACCGCTCGTTCGGCCATGGAAGCGGAGCGAGCTGACGCGGCCCGGCCGGTTCCCTGACCGTCACCTGACGTTCCCGACCTGGCCGGGAATCGGCTCGGGACCGGGGCTCAGCGCCGTTAAGGGCTCGTATGAGTTTTCGACCCCGGTACGGCCGTGCCGTGCGGGGTCGGCCGGCCCCCGGGAGCGCACGTCGGGGCCGCTCCCGCCCGGATCGGCCGGAGTTTGGGGCTCGGGGTCGCCGGCGCCGGGGCCCAAAACGGGCCGTCCGGGGCGTTATGAACGCGTGAAGAGCGTCAGCGCCGCGTCAATCGGATCGCCGATACTCGCTCTTCGTCACCCTGCCTCCGGGACGAGGGGCGCCGGGACGAGACGAAGAGGTGTACGACGATGGCGAGTGCCGCCGGGCAGTCGCCCGAGCTGGACGACGCCCGGCCGCGCCAGGCGCCGGAGCCGGCCGATGCCCGGCCGCGACGGGCCCCGGAGCCGGCCGACGCCCGGCTGCGCCAGGCGCCGGAGCCGGCCGAC
>NZ_BAAGPR010000225.1:0-4340 GCF_054783955.1 Streptomyces mayteni
GGGGTGGGCTCGGGCGCCGGCGCCGGGGCGGGGGCCGCCGGCGCCGGAGCGGGCGCCGGGTCGGCCCCGACGGCGCCGATGACGCCGAGCTTGGCGCCGACCTCCGCCGTCTCGTCCTCGCCGACCGTGATCTCCAGCAGGGTGCCGGCCACGGGCGCGGGGATCTCGGTGTCGACCTTGTCGGTGGAGACCTCGAGCAGCGGCTCGTCGACCTCGACCGACTCGCCGACCGCCTTCAACCAACGGGTGACGGTGCCCTCGGTGACGGACTCGCCGAGCGCGGGCAGCACCACGTCGGTGCCGGCCGCGCCACCCGCGGGCGCCGCCGCGGGGGCGGGCTCGGGGGTGGGCGCCGGAGCCTGCGCGACGGGGGCAGGCGCAGGCGCAGGGGCGGGAGTCGGCGCAGGGGCGGGCGCGGCGGGGGCCTCGGGAGCCGCCGCCGGCGTGGCCGCCGGCGCACCGGTGCCGTCGTCGATGATCGCCAGCTCGCCGCCCACCTCGACGGTCTCGTCCTTGGCGACCTTGATCGACGACAGCACACCGGCCACGGGCGCGGGGATCTCGGTGTCGACCTTGTCGGTGGAGACCTCGAGCAGCGGCTCGTCGACCTCCACGCGTTCGCCTTCGGCCTTCAGCCAACGGGTGACGGTGCCCTCGGTCACGCTCTCGCCGAGCGCCGGAAGGGTTACGGAAACCGCCATGGTTTCTGTTGCTCCTTACGAAAAGTGGCAAATGGTCATGCGCGCTCTGGGATAACGCGGCCAGGTCAGTCGTGAGAGTGCAGCGGCTTGCCGGCCAGGGCCAGGTGGGCCTCGCCGAGCGCCTCGTTCTGCGTCGGATGCGCGTGGATCAACTGGGCCACCTCGGCGGGCAGCGCCTCCCAGTTGTAGATCAGCTGGGCCTCGCCGACCTGCTCGCCGACCCGGTCACCGACCATGTGGATGCCGACGACAGCGCCGTCCCTGACGCGCACGAGCTTGATCTCGCCCGCCGTCTTGAGGATCTTGCTCTTGCCGTTCCCCGCGAGGTTGTACTTGAGCGTGACCACCTGGTCGGCGCCGTACAGCTCCTTGGCCCTGGCCTCGGTGATGCCGACGGACGCCACCTCCGGGTGGCAGTAGGTGACCCGCGGCACGCCGTCGTAGTCGATCGGCACCGGCTTCAGGCCGGCCAGGCGCTCCGCCACCATGATGCCCTCGGCGAAGCCGACGTGCGCCAGCTGGAGGGTCGGGATGAGGTCGCCCACGGCCGAGATGGTCGGCACGTTCGTCTGGCAGTACTCGTCCACCAGCACGAAGCCGCGGTCGGTCGCGACCCCGGCCTCCTCGTAGCCGAGCCCCTGCGAGACCGGGCCGCGGCCGATGGCCACCAGCAGCACCTCGGCCTCGAAGGTCTTGCCGTTGGCCAGGGTGACCCGCACCCCGTCGGCCGTGTACTCGGCGCCCTGGAAGAACGAGCCGAGGGAGAAGGTGATACCGCGCTTGCGGAAGGCGCGCTCCAGCAGCTTGGAGCTGTTCTCGTCCTCGACGGGGACGAGGTGCGGCAGGCCCTCGACGATCGTCACGTCCGCCCCGAAGGACTTCCACACCGAGGCGAACTCGACGCCGATGACGCCGCCGCCCAGCACGATCGCGGACTTGGGCACCCGGTCGAGGACCAGCGCGTGGTCCGAGGAGATGATCCGGTCGCCGTCTATCGTGAGGCCGGGCAGGGACCTCGGCACGGAGCCGGTGGCCAGCACGATGTGCCGGCCGGTGTACCGCTGCCCGTTGACGTCGACGCTCGTGGGGGAGGACAGCCGGCCCTCGCCCTCCACGTAGGTGATCTTGCGCGAGGCGACCAGGCCCTGCAGGCCCTTGTACAGGCCGGAGATCACGCCGTCCTTGTACTTGTGCACGCCGGCGATGTCGATGCCGTCGAACGTGCTCTTCACGCCGAACTCGGAGCCCTCGCGGGCCGCGTCGGCGATCTCGCCCGCGTGCAGCAGGGCCTTGGTGGGGATGCAGCCGTTGTGCAGACAGGTGCCGCCCAGCTTGTTCTTCTCGATGAGTGCGACGTCCAGGCCGAGCTGGGACGCCCGCAGGGCCGCGGCATAGCCACCGCTGCCGCCACCGAGGATCACTAGGTCGTAAACGGTGCTGGCGTCGTTCGCCACGTCACGTTCCTCCAAGATGGGGTTTTTCGCCCGTGGCCGATCGACGGTGACCGGCCGGCGGGTTCCGGTGCCGCCGAAGCGGCTGTGGTGTGGCTCTCCTGTGGGGGAGCCGCGGCCCTGTCCTGCCGGGACACCATCTTTGCACGCTGCGATGACGGACGGGCCCGAGGCCCCGTCCCGGCCAACGGCGGCCGGGACGGGGACAGGGCCTCGGCACGGTTTCCCGAAGGACGGGCCTCAGCCCGCCAGCTCGCCGGCGCCGGCCCGCTCCGCGAGCCGCACCAGGGTGCGCACCGCGGAACCGGTGCCGCCCTTGGGGGTGTAGCCGAAGGGCCCGCCCTCGTTGAACGCCGGGCCCGCGATGTCCAGGTGCGCCCACCGCACCCCTTCGGCGACGAACTCCTTCAGGAACAGGCCGGCCGTCAGGCCGCCGCCCATCCGCTCGCCCATGTTCGAGAGGTCGGCCACCGACGACTTCAGCCCGTCGGCCAGCTCCACCGGCATCGGCATCGGCCAGGACTGCTCGCCCGCCTGCCCCGCCGTCTCGTGCACCAGGTCGCGGAACGCCTCGTCGTTGCCCAGCACGCCGAACGTGCGCTTGCCGAGCGCCAGCACCATCGCGCCGGTCAGCGTCGCCACGTCCACCAACGCGTCGGGCGCCTCCTCACAGGCCCTGGTCAGCGCGTCGGCCATCACCAGACGGCCCTCGGCGTCCGTGTTCAGCACCTCGACCGTCTTTCCGCTGTACATCGTCAGCACGTCGCCCGGGCGCACCGCCGAACCCGACGGCATGTTCTCGGCGAGCGCCAGCCAGCCCGTGACGTTCACCGGCAGGCCGAGCCTGGCCGCCGCCAGCACCGTGCCGAGCACGGCGGCCGCGCCGCTCATGTCGCACTTCATCGTCTCGTTGTGACCGGCCGGCTTGAGCGAGATGCCACCCGAGTCGTACGTGATGCCCTTGCCCACCAGCGCCAGCGTCGGGGCGCCGCCCGGGTCGGGCGCGTAGCCGATCCGCACCAGCCGCGGCGGCGTGGCCGAGCCCTGGCCCACGCCCATCAGGCCGCCGTAGCCGCCGGCCGTCAACTCCTCCTCGTCGAGCACCGCCACCTCGACGCCGTACTCGGCGGCCGCCGCCGCGACCAGCGAGGCGAAGCCCGCCGGGGTCAGCGCGTTCGGCGGGGTGTTGACCAGGTCACGGGTGCGCCCGACCTCCTCGGCCAACACCAGCGCCCGCTCCGCGGCCGCCGCGTGCGACGCGTCGCCGGCGTCCGCGTCGAGCAGCGTGATCCGGCCGAGCGGCCCGCTGTCCGCGCCGGTGAAGCTCCGGCCGCGGAACGCGGTGAACGCGTACGCGCCGAGCAGCGCGCCCTCCGCCACAGGACCGATCCCCTCGGCGCCGCCCACCGGCAGCGCGAACGCCGCGTGCTCCGAGCCCGCCAGGGCCCGGGCCGCCGCGCCCGCCGCCCGGCGCAGCGTCTCGGGACGGAAGCCGGCACCCGACTCGGGCGCCGCGCCGAGGCCCACGGCGACCACCAGCGGCACCGGCAGCCCGTCGGGCGCCGGCACCTTGGTGATCTCCTCCTCGTCGCCCTTGGCGCCGAGGGTGCTCAGGGTGGCGGCCAGGCCGCCGTCGAAGGCGGCGTCGACGGCCGCCGCCGCCGGCGAGCCCGGAGCGATGACCGGCCCGGACTCGCCCTTGGCGAGACCGATGACCACGGCGTCGGCCGGCACCGCGGTCGCCGCGAGATTGCTGAGGGTGAGTTCAGTCACTGTGATGTTGTTCCTCGTCGTCGTCACTTTCCGACTGTCCGCGCGGGGCGCCGCGCCGCTCGGCCGGATGCCGGATGCCCATGAGGGGCCGATCTTCCGGCCCTGGACATCCGCGAGAAGACTACGCCGGGGCTCCGTCAACCCCTCGCTACGGCCAGGGTCACCAACGCCGTGGTGCCCGCGACCTCGGCCGCGGCGCCCAGCACGTCGCCCGTCACCCCGCCGAACCGCCGCCGGCAGTGCCACAACAGCCCCTCGGCCGCGCTCAGCCCCAACGCGACGGCGCAGCAGGCCGCGAGCGCGCCCGCGACCCCGCCGGCCAGGCCGCCGGCGGCCGCGACGACCACCACCGTGCCGCCCAACGCGACGACGACGGCCGGCACCGGCACCACCCGCGCCACCCCGGCCCCGAGCC
>NZ_BAAGPR010000226.1:0-4235 GCF_054783955.1 Streptomyces mayteni
CGCCCGGCGGCACGCGGCCGCCGTCGCCGCGGCCAGGTCGGGCGGCGAAGCGGGCCGCGGGCCCTACGCCGGCTCGGAGAGCTCGACCGTGGCGCTCCGGCCGTCGCCCGAGGGCTGGCCGAGGCCGTCGTCGCCGCTGTCGCCGCTGTCGCCGCCGGAGAGGAGCAGCCAACCGCCGAGCGCGACGGCGCAGACGACGGCGGCGGCCGTCACCGCCAGCCGGCGCCGGTGGCGGGCCGCCGGGGTGTGCCGGGCGGAGCCGGCGCGTGGCTCGCCGGCGGGCCTGATGGTGCGCGCGGTGCCGTGCGCGCCCCCGGCCAGCTCCTCCGCGTCCGGCACGCGCATCCGGGTGTGGGTCTCGCGCTCCGAGTCGGGCGCCGTGCCGCGCACCAACGGCACCGCCGCGCGCCCCCCACCGCCGCCGGTGGCGGTGGCGGCCATGGCCACGGCGGGCTCCTCGACCACGGCCGGCTCGGCCGCGGCCCCCGGGTCGCCGATGTCGAGCGGCGGCAGCCCCGCCAGGTCGGGCAGCAACTCACGGAGCCGGGAGGCGAGTTCGGCGGCGCGCAGCCGGGAGGCCGGGGCCTTGGCGAGGCACTGCTGGATCAGCTCCCACAGCTCGCGCGGGATGCCGGGCAGCTCGGCCGCGGTCTCGGTCACCTGGCGGCGCAGCACGGCGCCCGGGTGCCCGCCGCCGAACGGGGTGAAGCCGGCGAGCAGTTCGTAGAGCACGGTGACGAGGGCGTAGATGTCGACGGCGGCGCGGGGCGGCAGGCCCTCCACGATCTCCGGGGCCAGGTAGTCGGGGGTACCGACGACCCCGCCCTTGCCGCCGTGTCGGGGCTCGTCGATCAGCTTGGCGACGCCGAAGTCGGTGAGGAGCGCGACGCGGCCGCCCTCCGGCGTGTCGAGCAGGATGTTCTCGGGCTTGACGTCGCGGTGCACGATGCCGGCGGCGTGCGCCACGGCGAGGCCGTTGGCCACGGCGGCGACGATCTCGACGGCCTCGCGGGGCGCGACGCGGCGCTCGCGCTCCAGGTGGCGGCGCAGGTCGGGGCCGCGCACCAGGTCCATGACCAGCGCGACCTCCTGGTCCTCGCGGGTCTCGTCAGGACCCGCGATGAGCAGGTCGCGGACGCCGACGATGTTGGGGTGTTCGAGACCGAGCAGGGCGTGCCGCTCGTGGGCGAAGCGCTCGGCCAGGTCGCGGTCCGCCGCCAGGTCCTCACGCAGGAGCTTGATCGCCACGGGACCGTCCGGCCCTTCCCCGAGCCAGACCGTTCCGGCGCTGCCGCGGCCGAGCACACGGTGGGCGGTGTAGTGGCTGCCGATGTTCCGTGCCATGGCGTGAGGCTACGACGACCCGTCAGGTGACGGGACTACCGCGTGCCCGGCTTGCCCGGTTTTATTGGCATGCCCCGGCGAAATTCCACCCTGGGAAGTCGATAAATCTCCGAGGTCATCGATTATTCGGGGACGCTGTTCTGGATGTCATCGACGTTCCGATTGGCTTCCTCGATCAAGCCGAGCCATTCCCGAACATCGTCGAACCATGTGGTGACGGTGTCCCAGAAACTCCGGCCGTCCGCAATCCAGTCCTGAAGCGGCGTGAAGTTCCAGACGAGAAAGGCGATCACGACCAGGATCAGCACCATGAACAGGCAGCCCTTGAGGCAGCCGAGGCCGGGGATGCGCATCGGGTTCGCGCTGCGTGACCGGCCGCGCGGCTCGTCCTGCCGGCGGGGCGACGGCTCCTGGTACGGCGGCGGCACCGGCGGCTGGTAGCGCTGCGGCTGCTGGTACTGCTGCGGGGGCGCCTGGTACTGCTGGGGCTGGTACTGCTGCGGCGGCGGTGCGACCGGGTAGCCGTAGGCGCCGCCCTGCTGCTGGGGCGGGGGCGCGACGCGCTGCGGGCGGCGCTGGGGGCGCCGCTGCGGGGCGCGCTGGAGCGGGTCGAGCGCCGGCTCGGCTGGCTGGACCCTGGTCGGCTCGTTGCGGTCGCGGGCGGCGCGCAGCTGGTTTCCCCAGGCCGTCGGCAGCTCGGGTTCCGGGGCGCCCTGGGCCGGCATGGCGCGGGTGGCCGACAGGTCGTCGCCGCCACCGCCCTGGCCTGGGCCGGCGCCGTGCTGCGGGAGCACGCTGGTGGCCCCTGGGGGCACCGCCCAGACGGAGTCTGGGGGCGGGTCGGCCGCACCGCCGGCCGCGCCGCCGGGCAGCACCTGGGTGGGCTCGGCCGATCCCGGCGGGCTGATGCCGGTGCCCGGCACCAGGACCGGCGCGGTGTCGGGCGCGAGCAGCGCGGCGACGCCGAGCGCGGCCGTGCGCTGCTCGGGGCTGGCGCCCTCCGCGATGCCGGCGGCGACGGTGCGCAGCGAGCGGGCCAGCGAGGTGGCGCTCGGCCGCTCGTCCGGGCTCTTGCGCAGGCAGCAGTCGATCACCGTCCACAGCGGGTCGGGCAGCCCGGCGGGCCTGCGGGGCTCGTCGGTCAGGTGCCTGCGCAGGATCTCCAGGGTGCTGCCGCCGCCGAACGGCGGGTTCCCGGTGAGCAGTTCGTAGAGCACGATGCCGGCGGCGTAGACGTCGACGGCCGAGGTCTGCTGGCGGCCCTCGGCCGACTCGGGGGCGACGTAGGACGGCGTGCCGACGAACTCGCTGGCGCGGGTGACGCCGGGCGCGTCGGCCAGCCTGGCGATGCCGAAGTCGGTGAGCATCGGCCGCAGCGCGGCCTGCTCGTCGTTCGCGCCGGCGAGCAGCACGTTGGCCGGCTTGAGGTCGCGGTGCACGATGCCGCGGGCGTGGGCGGCGGCCAGCGCGTCGGCGATCTGGGCGGTGAGCAGGGCCGCCGCCACCGGCGTGAACCGGCGGTTCTCGTAAAGGTAGCGGTGCAGGTCGGGCCCGTCGATCAGGTCCATGACCAGCGCTATCATCTCGCCCTCGACGACCAGGTCGCGGGTGCGGACGATGTTCTGGTGGTTGTCCCCGCTGAGCCTGAGCAGCACGGCGCGCTCGCGCAGGAAGCGCATCACGACGTCGGGGTCGGCGGCCAGCTCCTCCTTGAGGACCTTGATGGCGACGAGTTCGCCCGGCTGCCCCGCCACCGCCGCCTCGTTCCCCGCGGCCTCGCGCTGCCGGCCGCGGTAGACGGTGCCCGTGGCACCGCGCCCCAGGGGCTCTTCGAGCAGGTATTTGCTGCCGACCGGCCGCACGTGCGCTCCCTGGTGCTTCGCTGATGGTGACGGGTTCGAGGTTCGAGTTCCCTACTGTAGTGCGACCGCCTGTGCTACGGCGGCGCTGCCCGATCCCGGTCGGGTCACGTGGTGGGACGCGGCTCCCGCCCGCTTGGTTGCGCCGCGCGGCCGCGCGGGCCGTTACGATCACCTGCGCCACCGCGGGCGGCGAAGTGGCCGCCAGCGATCAGTTTTGGTCAGAACTTCTGCCCGGTTTCCGGTCAGAAACAGGCAATCAAGATCATTAAGTGGCGGGCGCGCGGCGGACTGTCAGTGGCGGGTGCGAGGATGCTTCTCGCATCAGCATCCGATGCGACGACTGGTGCGATCGGGCGCGTGACAGCCGGGGCTGGCGTGGTGACCGGGAGGGCCGATGCCGATTCAGATCAGGTTGACCGTTCTCGTTCACGGAGACGCCGCCTCAGGCGTCGACGTGCAGGTCAACGCCCCCGCCGACACCCCGCTCGCCGCCGTGCTCGGGCCGCTGGCCACCGCGGTGGCCCCCGGCTCCGCCACCCCGAGCGTCGTCTTCTGCGAGGACCGAAGGCTCGACCCGCGGCGCACCCCGCTCGGCCAGCCGCCCCTGGTGGACGGCGCGGTGCTCGCCTTCCACCGGCCCGTCGAGGGCCCGGGCCCCGAGCCGGTGCCCGGCCGGCTGCTGGTGGTCGCCGGTCCCGACGCGGGCGGTGTGCACCTGCTGCGCGGCGGCGAGGCCAGGATCGGCCGCTCGGCCGAGGCCGACATCCCGCTCGACGACCCGGACGTCTCCCGGATGCACTGCGCGGTGGCCCTCGGCCCCGGCGGCCGGGTCACCGTCACCGACCTCGGCTCGCGCAACGGCACGCTGCTCGACGGCCGGCCGGTCACCGGCGGCCCGGTGGCGATGCCGCCCGGCGCGCTGCTGCGGCTCGGCGAGTCGCTGATAAGAGTCGAGGCGGCCGGCACCCCGCCGCCGCCCTCCTCGTCCCCGCCGGCCGAGGTGCCGCAGCCCCGCCGGCGCGGCCTCCC
>NZ_BAAGPR010000227.1:0-4085 GCF_054783955.1 Streptomyces mayteni
CGTGCCCCGGCGCGGTGGCGTGACCGTTTCGCCGGCCTTCGCCGCCCGGTGGGCGTGGCGTCGCCGGCCGACGCCGGGTATGCGGCGCGGCGGCGTGGGCGCTTCGGCAACCGGCGGCCGGCCGTCGGCGTCGACCCGGGGCCGCCGGGACTTGGCCGCAGGGCGGCGGTTGCGTTGTCGGCTGGCGCCGGGCGCCTGGCCCGGCGGGTCGCGCATGCGTTGGTGCGGTGGCGTGACCGCGTCGGCGGCCTTGGCCGCCCGCCAGCCGTGGTGTTGCCAGCTGGCGCCGGGTGCGTGGCGCGGTGGCGTGATCGCTTCGCCAACGGTCGGCCGTCCGTCGAGGTCGGCTCGGGGCCGCCGGGCCTCGGCCGCCTGGTGGCGGCCGTGGCGCTGGGCGCTGGGCGCTTGGCGCGGCGCCGTCTCGCTGGCCTTCGCCGCCCGGCGGCCGTGGCGTCGCCGGCCGACGCCGGGTATGCGGCGCGGCGGCGTGATCGCTTCGCCAACGGGCGGCCGGCCGTCGGCGTCGACCCGGGGCTCCCGGGTCTCGGCCGCCCGGTGGCGGCCGTGGTGTTGCCGGCCGACGCCGGGTATGCGGCGCGGCGGCGTGATCGCTTCGCCAACGGTCGGCCGTCCGTCGGCGTCGGTTCGGGTCCGACGGGCCTCGGCCGCCCGGTGGCCGTGGTGTTGCCGGCTGGCGCCTGGCGCGCGGCGCGCCGGCCTAGGCGCTTCGGCAACCGGCGGCCGGCCGTCGGCGTCGACCTGGGGCTCCCGGGTCTCGGCCGCCCGGTGGCCGTGGTGTTGCCGGCCGGCGTCTGGCACACCGCGCGCCGGCCTGGTCGCTCCGCCGACCGCCGGCCGGCAGCCGCGGTCGGCTCGGGCTCGCCGGACATCGGCCGCCCGGTGGCGGCCGGGCAGGCCGCCACGGCTCCGCGCCGTGCCAGCGGCGCGGTGGTCGTTCCGTCCCGGGGCGGAGCCCCGGGGCCGTGGCCCGGCGCCGGAGGCCGGAGAAGGGCTCGTGGGGGCACCCCCAGCCGCCAGGCTGGGGGAGGGTGGGGGAAACGCCACCGCCTGGTCACGGTGCTCGCCGCCGTGTTCGTCGCACACGCCGTCGCGCCGGGAGGCGCGACGCCGGCCACGGCGGCGGAGCCGTGTCGGACGACGTCGCCCGGCGCGGAGTTGCCGGACGGGGCCGGGCCCTATCCGTTGATAGACCAGCTCGGGCTGCGGCAGGCGTGGGATCTGGCCGCCGGCGCCGGGGTGTCCGTCGCCGTCGTGGACTCCGGCGTGGACGCCAGCCACCCCGACCTCGACGGGGCCGTGGCGCGCGGCAGCGAGTTCGAAGGGGTCAACGAGGAGCGGGAGTTCGAACGCACCACCCCCGCGCTCCAGGAGGACTGCGAGGGGCACGGCACCGGCGTGGCCGGGATGATCGCCGGTCGCCGCACCGAGGGCGACCGGATGGCCGGCGTCGCGCCGGCCGCCACCGTCTACCCCGTGCGGCTCGCCGGCGGCATCGACCAGGCCACCCCCGGCACCGTCGCGGCGGCCATCGACGACGCCGTCCGGTCGGGGGCGCGGGTGGTGAACCTGTCCTTCGCCGTCCCCGTCGACCACCGGCAGATCCGCGAGGCCGTCGCCCGCGCCGTCGCCGCCGACGTGGTGGTCGTCGCGGCCGCCGGCAACGAGGGCAACCAGGGCGTCAGCGGGGGCCACATGTACCCGGCGGCCTACGACGGCGTGCTCGCGGTCGGCGCGGTCGGCGAGGACGGGCAGCCGATGGACGCCTCCAACGCCGGCCCCTGGGTCGATCTCGCCGGCTACGGCCAGGAGATGGCCGTCGTCGCCCCCGAGGGGTCCGGCTACCGGGCCGAGTCCGGCACCAGCTTCGCCGCCGCCCAGGTCTCCGGCGCCGCCGCGCTCGTCCTCTCCCGCTTCCCCGACCTGTCGGCCGACGACGTCGCGCGACGGCTCGTCGGATCGGCGAGCCAGGTCGGCGGCGGCGTCAACGACCGTACCGGCGCCGGCATCGTGGACCCGTTCGGCGCCCTCACCCACCTCGGCGCCGGCGAGAGCGGCGGCGCGGAGGCCGCCCCGCCCGGGCACCTCCCGGTGCAGCCCATCCCCGCCAGCGAGCCGCTGCTCTCCGACACGGCGGCCACCGCCCTGGCCTGGAGCGGCGGACTGCTGCTCGCCGTCGTCCTCGGGCTGATGGCCTCCCCCGCCGGCCGCCGGGCCGCCGCCGGCGGCTGGCGCGCCGGCCCCGACCGGGGCCGCGACGCCGCGGCCGGGCCCGGCGGTCCCCAGGGCCCGCCCCCGGGCCGGCTCGACTGGCTCGACGGCGGCGACGCCCCGTCCGCCGCCACCACCAACTCGCCGCACTCCTCTCCCCGGAACCGGACACGATAGATGGCCACCACACGTGAGCAGGCGGAGGCGTACGCCTACGAGAACCGCCGCCGAACCACCAGCCTCATCCGGGGCGCCGACGAGGCGCGGCTCGACCCGCGCCGCCGGCTCAACCGCTCGCTGGGCGGCGGCATAGCCATCGGCATCCTGATCCTGGCCGGCTTCGGCATCGCCGGCTGGCTCGGCGGCGGCCGCGGCCCTGCCCTGCCGAGCACCGGCGCGGTGGTGGTGGGCGACAGCGGCGACCGTTACGTCGTCAGTGACGGCGTCGTGCACCCGGCGCTGAACCTCGCCTCGGCGATGCTGGTCGGCGGCGGCGAGGTCACCAGGGTCAAGCAGTCCGTGCTCGACGAGGCGCCGCGCGGCCTGCCGGTCGGCATCCCGGGCGCCCCCGACGCGCTGCCCGGCACCGACGACCTCGTCGACGACGACTGGACGCTGTGCGTCGTGCCGTCCGAGACCGGCGGCACGCCGACCGCCACCGCGCTCTACGTCTCGGTGCCCGGCGTCGCGCCGGCCGCCGACCAGGAGCCGGCGGGCGGCGCCACCGTCCTCGCCCAGGCCGAGGACGGCGCGTTCTGGCTGCTCACCGAGGGCCGCAGGTACTCCCTGGAGACGCCCATCCGCGACCTGCTCGGCCTACAGAGCGTGGAGCCGGTGCGGCTGCCGTTGGAGATCATCGCCACCATGCCCGAGGGCCCGGCGCTGACCATCCCGGCGCCGGGCGACGACGCCGGCGGCGAACCGGCCGTCGAGCTGCCCTTCGAGGCCAGGGTCGGCGACATCGCGCACACCGACACCGGCGCCAACCCCCAGTACTACCTGGTCAGGTCGGACGGTCTGGTCTCCGTCTCCCCGCTGGTGCACACGCTGTTGAGCGTCGACGCCGGCACCGACCACCGGATCAGCGCCACCGACGCGGCGCGCGCGGCCCGCTCCGAGGTCGCCGCGCCCGGCGACCCGGCCTGGCCCGACCAGTTGCAGCCCGCCGTGGAGCCGGGGCGCAACCAGCCCGTCTGCATCAGCACCCCGCCCGGCGGCCAGCCGGGCGACGCGCCCTGGCAGGCCACCATCCACCTGCCGGCGACCATGCCGGCCCCGGCCGACGTCGACCCGGTCACCGGCTACCAGGGTGCCAGGCTCGGCCTGTTGGACCAGATCTACCTGCCGGCCGGCTCGGGCGCCGTGGTCCGCGCCACCACCTCGGCGGGCACCGGCGGCACCTACACGCTGGTCACGGACAGCGGCGCCGCCTACCCCTTCGCCTCGCCTGACGCCGTGGAACGGCTCGGCTACGCGCCTGGCGAGGCGCCCTCCGTGCCGAGCGCCTTCACAGAGCTGCTGCCGGTGGGGCCGGTCCTCGACCCCCAGGCGGCAGGTCGCGAGCAGAGCGGAGTCGGAGAGTGAGTCCCAGACAGCGCCGACCACGAACCACGACTTCCCCGGCCGACGGAGCCGACGGAGCCGACGGAGCTGGCATGGCCGGCGGCCGCCCGCGGCCCGCCGGGGGCCCGCGCGGCCGGTTCGGCCGGGGCCGGCTCGTCGCCGTCGAGGCCGGGCTCGGGGGCCTGGCCGCCGGCGCCGCCTTCCAGGGGCCGTGGGGCTACGGCCTGGCCGGCGTCGCCGCGCTCGTCACCGCCGGCTCGCTGCTGCGGCGGGGCGGCGCCTGGGCCGACCAG
>NZ_BAAGPR010000228.1:0-4080 GCF_054783955.1 Streptomyces mayteni
CCACCCACGACAACCACCACACCCTCCACCTCACCACCCCCGACAACCAACCCATCCTCACCACCACCCTCACCACCCGACCCACCAACATCTCCCCCCTCAACAACACCCCCCACGACTCCCTCTTCGAACTCACCTGGCCACCCCTCCCCACCACACCCAGCGAGGCTCCGGCCCCGGACACACCTCGGTGGGCGATCCTCGGAGAGGAGGAGCCGGCGGCTGATCGGCTCCGGCTGGCGCTGGGTGGTGACGTCCCCGTGTTCCGGGGGCTCGCCGCACTGGAGGTGGCCCGAGGCCCGATGCCGGACGTCGTCCTGGTGCCGGTGGGGCGCCCGGTCGGGGACATGGGTGTCGACGCCGTCGTCGCCACCCATGAGGAGACGTGGCGTGTGGCCGAGTTGCTGCGGCGGTGGCTGGCCGACGAGCGGTGGTCGGAGGTCCGGCTGGTCATCGTCACCGAGGGCGCCGTGGAGGTCAGCCGGGGTGAAGGGGTGGTCGACGCCGCCGGCTCCGCCGTCTGCGGGTTGGTCCGTGCGGCGCAGGCGGAGAGTCCCGGCCGGTTCGTCCTCCTCGACCTGCGGGAGCTGACGGGCGACGGGGCCCACGTCACCGAGGTCGTGCGGGCAGCGCTGGGGTCCGGTGAGCCGCAGCTGGCGATCAGGGGGGCCGGCACGGTCCACGTCGCCCGGCTGAGTCGCGTGACGCGGCACGAGCTGTTGGAGCTGCCCGAGACCTCCGACTCGGCCCGGCGGCTCGACGTCACCGTGCCCGGCACGTTGGAGAACGTCGCCTTCGTCGAACGGCCCGACCACGACCGTGAACTCGCCCCGGGGGAAGTGCGGATCGCCGTGCGGACGATCGGGCTGAACTTCCGCGACGTGCTCATCGCGCTGGGCGCGTACCCGGGCGATCCGCTGATGGGCATCGAGGCGGCCGGCATCGTGTCCGAGGTTGGGCCGGAGGTGGCCGGACTGTCGGTCGGTGACCGGGTGATGGGCGTCCTGTCGCAGGGCGCCGGAACCTCCGCCGTCACCGATGCCCGGCTGGTGACCCGCATCCCGCGTGGCTGGTCGTTCACCGAGGCGGCCGCGTTCCCGGTGGCCTTCCTGACGGCCTGGTACGGGCTGGCCGATCTGGCGCGGGTCAGGCGGGGCGAGTCGGTGCTGATCCACGCCGCGACGGGCGGGGTTGGTTCAGCGGCCATGCAGCTCGCCGCGCACTGGGGGCTTGACGTCTACGCCACCGCCAGTGCCCGCAAGCAGCATGTGCTGCGCTCCCGCGGGCTGCCCGACGGGCGCGTCGGAGACTCGCGGAGCACCGAGTTCGAGACCCGGTTCCGCAAGGACCTGGGCACCGATCGGCGGATCGACGTCGTACTCAACTCCCTGACGGACGAGTTCATCGACGCCTCGCTGCGGCTTCAGGGCCATGGGGGTCGGTTCGTGGAGATGGGGCGGCGGGACGTCCGCGACCCCGAGGAGATCGCGGAGCGCCACGACGGCGTGGTGTACCGGGCGTTCGACCTGATGGAGGCGGGTCCCGACCGCATCGCCGAGATGCTCGCGGAACTCGCCGAGCTGGCCGGGCAGGGCGTGCTGCGGCCGCTGCCGGTGTCGGTCTGGGACGCGCGGCGGGCCGTGGAGGCGCTGCGGTTCATGAGTCAGGGGCGGCACGTGGGGAAGGTCGTGTTGCGGGTTCCCACGCCGCTCGACGGGTCGCGGGGCACGGTCCTGGTGACGGGTGGCACGGGGGTGCTCGGGCGGCAGGTGGCCCGGCGTCTGGTGACGGACCACGGGGTGCGGAGCCTGGTGCTGACCAGTAGGCGTGGCCTCGGGGCCCCGGGTGCGCGGGAGATCGCCGACGAGCTGATGGGGCTGGGGGCCCGGGTGCGCGTGGTGCCCTGTGATGTCGCCCAACGGGAGGGCGCGGCGGCGGCGTTGGCCGCGGTGCCCGAGGAGTTCCCGTTGTGCGCGGTGGTGCACGCGGCGGGGGTGCTGAGCGACGGAGTGTTGACGTCGCTGTCCCGGGAGAGGTTCGAGTCGGTGCTGCGGCCCAAGGTGGACGCGGCCTGGCATCTGCACGAGCTGACCCGGGACCTGGATCTGTCCGCGTTCGTGCTGTTCTCCTCCGCCGCCGGCACCCTGGGCAGCGCGGGGCAGTCGAACTACGCGGCGGCGAACGCGTTCCTGGACGCCCTCGCGCGGGTGCGGCGGGTCCACGGCCTGGCGGGCGTCTCCCTGGCCTGGGGGCTGTGGGAGGAGAGCAGCGAGATGACTGGCGACCTGGGCGAGCGGGATCGTGCCCGGTTGCGGCGAAGCGGGCTGGGCGCGCTCTCCTCGGAGGAGGGCATGGCACTGTTCGACGTCGCCTGGCGCGGGGAGGGTCCGGCGGTGGTCCCCTTGCGCCTCGAGGTTTCTGCGCTGCGGCGCACGGCCGCCGAAGGGGGACCGGTGCCGCCGCTGTTCGCGGCGCTTGTCGAGCCCTCCGGTCGGCCGGTCGCGGCCATGGCCGTGGCCACCGGCGAGTCAGCCGCCGCCTCGGAGGCCGGCGGTGACGGGTGGTCGTCCCGGCTGGCGGGACTGTCGATCGAGGAGCAGCAGGAGGAGGTGCTGCGCCTGGTGCGTGCCGAGGCGACGACGGTGCTCGGGCACGGCACGGAGCAGCAGGTGCCAGTCGACCGGGCGTTCCGTGAGCTCGGCTTCGACTCGCTCACCGCGGTCGAGTTGCGCAACCGACTGAACGCGCGGACGGGGCTCAGGCTGCCGGCCACGCTGGTCTTCGACCATCCGACGCCGGCCGCGCTCGCCGAGCACATGCACACGAGCCTCGTCCCGGAGGCGGCGGACCCGACGACCGCGCTGCTGGCGGAGCTCCAGCGCCTGGACATCGCGTTCGACCAGCTCATTGGTGACGTGGACCAGGGACGTGTCCGGGTCGCCGAGCAGTTGGAGGCGATGTTCAAGCGCTGGTCGGCGCGGCCGGTCGGCGCGGACGAGGCCCCGGCGGGCCTGGAAGGCGAGTTCGAGGACGCCTCGACCGCCGACCTGTTCGACTTCATCGACAACCGACTCGGGCGGAAGACCACGTGATGGGTGGCCGCGCCGCCGAGACGGGTGAGGAGGGCGGAGAGATGCACGAGGTGCGCGGGGACGGTGGCGAGCAGGACGAGAAGCTCGTCGACTACCTCAAGTGGGTCACCAGGGAGTTGCAGAAGACGCGGCAGCAGCTCCAGGAGGCCGAGTCGGCGCGGAACGAGCCGGTCGCGATCATCGGCATGGCGTGCCGTTATCCGGGTGGGGTGTCCTCTCCCGAGGAGTTGTGGCGGCTGGTACTCGAGGAGCGTGACGCCATCTCGGGCTTCCCCGAGAACCGGGACTGGGACCTCGATCGCCTGTATGACCCGGACCCGGAGCGTCCCGGGACCGCCTATACGAGCGAGGGCGGGTTTCTTTACGACGCGGCCGACTTCGACGCGGGGTTCTTCGGGATCAGCCCCCGCGAGGCACTGGCGATGGACCCGCAGCACCGTCAGTTGCTGGAGACGTCGTGGGAGGCCCTCGAGCGGGCCGGCATCGTGCCGGACGCGCTGCGCGGCAGCCGCACCGGTGTGTTCACGGGGATCGCCTACGGGGACTACGCCTCGCGGTTCCCGTCCGTGCCGGCCGAGTACGAGGCGTTCATGGGCACCGGGAACACCGGCAGTGTGGCTTCAGGACGCGTCGCCTACCACCTCGGTCTGGAGGGGCCCGCGGTGTCGGTGGACACGGCGTGCTCGTCGTCGCTGGTGGCCCTCCACATGGCGGCCCACGCGCTGCGCCGGGGCGAGTGTTCGCTGGCGCTCGCGGGCGGAGTGACGCTCATGACCACTCCGGGGCTGTTCGTCGAGTTCAGTCGTCAGCGGGGGTTGTCGGCCGACGGTCGGTGCAAGCCGTTCGCCGCGCGGACGACCGGGACGGGGTTCTCGGAGGGGGTGGGAGTGCTGGTGTTGGAGCGGTTGTCGGATGCGCGGCGGCTTGGGCATCGGGTGTTGGCGGTGGTGCGGGGTTCGGCGATCAACCAGGACGGTGCGAGTAACGG
>NZ_BAAGPR010000229.1:0-4005 GCF_054783955.1 Streptomyces mayteni
CACCTCACCACCCACGACAACCACCACACCCTCCACCTCACCACCCCCGACAACCAACCCATCCTCACCACCACCCTCACCACCCGACCCACCAACATCTCCCCTCTCAACAACACCCCCCACGACTCCCTCTTCGAACTCACCTGGCCACCCCTCCCCACCACACCCAGCGAGGAGGACGTCTCCGCCGAGTGGGTGCTGATCGGTGGCGGAGGCTCACGAGATCTGCGGGAACAGGCCACCCACGTCCACGACGACCTGACGGCACTGCTGAACGCGCTCGAAGCAGGGGCGGCCGCTCCCGGAATCGTCGTCTTCGCGCCGGCGTCCGTCGACGAGCCCGTCGACGAGCCGTTCGCCGTGCGGAAGCTCACCGAGGCGACACTGGATCTGCTCCAACGCTGGCTGTCCAGGGACGAACTGGCCTCTTCCCGGCTCGTCGTCGTCACGCGACACGCCATCTGCGCGTTGCCTGGCGACACCGTAGCCAGTCTGGCCGAGGCGGCCGTCTGGGGGCTGGTGCGCTCGGCCCAGTCGGAGAACCCGGGGCGGTTCACGCTCCTGGACCTCGACGGAGACGAGACTCCCCCGGCGATGTTCGCCGCGGCGCTCGGTTCGAGCGAACCCCAACTCGCGCTTCGCGAGGGAGACCTCCACACCGCCCGCCTCACCCGGGTCCCGCAGGGGGCCGGGTTGGCCGTGCCCGAGGGAGAGCCGGCCTGGAAGCTGGTGCCGGGGAACGGCTCCCTCGACGACCTGTCGCTGGTACCACACCCCGACGCCCTGCGGACGCTGGAGCCGGGCGAGGTACGCGTGTCAGTACGCGCCGGCGGGCTCAACTTCCGCGACGCGCTGGTGGCCCTGGGCATGATCCCGTTCGACCGGGGCACTGCCGCGGAGGGCTCGGGGGTGGTCCTGGAGACGGGGTCCGCGGTGTGTGGAGTCGCGCCCGGCGACCGTGTCATGGGGCTGCTGCCGGACGGTGCCGGGCCGGTCACGGTGACGGATGCCAGGCTTCTCACCCACATGCCGGCGGGCTGGACGTTCGCCGAGGCGGCTTCCTTCCCCGCCGTGTTCCTGACGGCCTACTACGCGCTGGCCGACCTGGCAGGAGTGAAGGCCGGCGAGTCGGTGCTCATCCACGCCGCCACCGGAGGCGTCGGATCGGCCGCGATGCAACTGGCCGAGCACTGGGGGCTGACGGTCTTCGCGACCGCCAGTGCCCGCAAGCAGCACGTGCTGCGCTCCCGCGGGCTGCCCGACGGGCGCGTCGGAGACTCGCGGAGCACCGAGTTCGAGACCCGGTTCCGCAAGGACCTGGGCACCGATCGGCGGATCGACGTCGTACTCAACTCCCTGACGGACGAGTTCATCGACGCCTCGCTGCGGCTCCAGCACGCGGGCGGACGGTTCATCGAGATGGGTCGGACAGATCTCCGCGATCCGGAGCAGATCAGCGAGAGACACGGCGTCGCCTACCGGGCGTTCGACCTCCTGGAGGCAGGTCCCGACCGCATCGCCGAGATACTCGCTGAGCTGCGGGAGCTGTGCGAGCGCGGCGTCCTGCGGCCGCTGCCGGTGTCTGCCTGGGACACCAGGCGGGCAGCCGAGGCACTCCGCTACCTCAGTCACGCCCGGCACATCGGGAAGGTCGTGCTGACCATCCCCGCTCCGGAACCCGTCGACGACGCCGGGGGAACGGTGCTGATCACCGGTGGTACCGGCGTGCTCGGCAGGGTGCTGGCGCGGCACCTGGTGGCGGAGCACGGGGTGCGGAGCCTGGTGCTGACCAGCCGACGGGGCCTGGAAGCACCCGGGGCCACGGAGTTGGTCCAGGAGCTCGGAGCGACCGGCGCAATGGTGCGGGTGGTCGCGTGCGATGTGGCTGAACGCGCCGGCGTGGCAGAGGCGTTGGCCGCCGTGCCCGATGACCGACCGTTGACGGGCGTGGTGCACGCGGCGGGTGTTCTCGCCGACGGCGTGATCGGCTCGCTCAGCCCCGGGAAGGTCGACGCGGTGCTGCGACCGAAGGTGGACGCGGCCTGGCATCTGCACGAGCTGACCCGGCACCTGGACCTGTCCGCGTTCGTGCTGTTCTCCTCCGCCGCCAGCGTCCTGGGCAACATCGGCCAGGGCAACTACGCGGCGGCCAACGCCTTCCTCGACGCCCTGGTACAGCAGCGCGCCGCACAGGGCCTGCCAGGCGTGTCCCTGGCGTGGGGGTTGTGGGAGGAGACAAGCGAGCTGACGGGGCAACTGTCCGACCAGGGGCTGAACCGGATGGCCCGCTTCGGGGTGCGGGCACTGTCGTCGGCCGAGGGCATGCGCCTGTTCGACGCCACATGGCGCGGCCACCACCCGGTCGTCGTGCCGATGGGGCTGAACAGCAGCGT
The DNA here is from genome assembly GCF_054783955.1 of Streptomyces mayteni. Taxonomy (NCBI): domain Bacteria; kingdom Bacillati; phylum Actinomycetota; class Actinomycetes; order Kitasatosporales; family Streptomycetaceae; genus Streptomyces; species Streptomyces mayteni. The sequence continues at coordinate 2,394 of NZ_BAAGPR010000229.1, forward strand.
GCTGCGGCGCACGGTGGCAGCCGGCGGGGCCGTGCCGCCGCTGCTGAGCCAGCTGGCCGGACCCACCACCAGGCCGCGTGCTCTGGCCGTTGGCTCCCCCAACGTCGATGACGGCCCGGGACAGTCCGGCGAGCAGGGTTGGGAGCGGCGTCTCGGCGGCCTGACGATGGAGCAGCAGCGCGAACTGCTGCTCGACCTGGTGCGCGGACACGTCGCCAGCGTCCTCGGCCACGGCTCGCCCGAACGCATCCTCGCCGACCAGGCGTTCAAGGAGATCGGCTTCGACTCCCTGACGGCCGTCGAGCTCCGCAACCGGCTGGGAGCCGAGACCGGGCTGAAGCTCACCGCCACCCTCGTCTTCGACCACCCCACCCCGGCCGCGCTGGCCCAGCACGTGCACGGCCTGCTGGCACCGGAGGCGGTTGATCCGGTCAAGCACATGCTGGCGGAGCTGGAGAGGCTCGAGTCGAACCTCCCGTCGTTGTCGACGGGCGTCGACGAGCACGAGGCCGTGACTCAGCGCCTACAGAGCCTGGTCCGCAGGTGGAACGGGATCCGCCAGGCACACCAGTCCGGCGACGGCTCACCGGCGAGCTTCGAGGCCGCCAGCGATGACGAACTCTTCGCCGCGCTCGACAGCGAACTCGGCGCGTCCTGACCATCCCTGCCAAGAGGTGCATGCCCAGATGAGCAACAACGAAGAGAAGCTCCGCGCCTATCTCAAGCGGGCCACGACCGACCTCCAGGCTGCGAATCACCGCATTCGTGAGATGGAGGCGAAGGAGGGCGAGCCACTGGCGATCGTGGGGATGGCGTGCCGTTATCCGGGTGGGGTGTCCTCGCCCGAGGAGTTGTGGCAGCTGCTCGCGGACGGGCGGGAGGCCATATCCGACTTCCCCACGGACCGAGGCTGGCTCGTGGAGGACCTGTACGACCCGGACCCGGATCATCCAGGCACCTCGTATACGCGGCACGGCGGGTTCATGCACGACGCGGGTGACTTCGACGCGGCGTTCTTCGGCATCAACCCGCGAGAGGCCGCGGCGATGGACCCACAGCAGCGCCTGCTGCTGGAGACGACGTGGGAACTGTTCGAACGAGCCGGTCTCGCCCCCGGAGCCGTGCGGGGCACCGACACCGGCGTCTTCCTCGGCGTCGTCGCGCAGGGCTACGGCGGCACGGCAGCGGCGGGGTCCGGCGAGTACGAGGGATACCGGGTCACGGGCCAGACGACGAGCGTGGCCTCGGGGCGTATCTCGTACGTGTTCGGTCTGGAGGGGCCTGCGGTGTCGGTGGACACGGCGTGCTCGTCGTCGCTGGTGGCCCTCCACATGGCGGCCCAGTCCCTGCGTCAGGGCGAGTGCTCACTCGCCCTCGCCGGAGGGGTCACCATCATGTCCACCCCGGGGATCTTCGTGGAGTTCAGTCGTCAGCGGGGGTTGTCGGCCGATGGTCGGTGTAAGCCGTTCGCGGCTGCTGCGGATGGGACGGGGTGGGGTGAGGGTGCGGGGTTGTTGGTGTTGGAGCGGTTGTCGGATGCGCGGCGGCTTGGGCATCGGGTGTTGGCGGTGGTGCGGGGTTCGGCGATCAACCAGGACGGTGCGAGTAACGG
>NZ_BAAGPR010000230.1:0-3930 GCF_054783955.1 Streptomyces mayteni
GCCGCCACCGAGGACCCCGCCACCGCCCGCGCCGTCGACCGCGCCGCGCTGCGCGCCGCCTTCCTCGCCGCGGGACACGGCTCGCCCGCCGCCATCGAACGCGCCGTCTCCGCCACCCTCGCCGAACGCGAGGTCCGCGCCACCCTCGCCGAACTGCGCGCCCTCGGCAGCCCCGTCCGCTACCACTCCGTCGACATCCTCGACGCCGAGGCCGTGCGCGCCACCGTCAAGGAGATCCACGCCGAACACGGCCGGATCGACGGCGTCGTGCACGCGGCCGGCGTCATCGAGGACAGGCTGATCGCCGAGAAGAGCCCCGAGTCCTTCCGGCGGGTCTTCGCCACCAAGGTCGACGGCGCCCGCACCCTCCTCGACGCCGTGGACGCCCTCCCTTCAGGACCTCGGTTCGCCGTGCTCTTCGGCAGCATCGCCGCCGCCCTCGGCAACCGGGGCCAGAGCGACTACGCCGCCGCCAACGACGCCCTCGAGGAGCTCGGCCGCCGCTGGTCGGCGCCCGGCCGCCGCGGCCTCACCGTCCACTGGGGCCCCTGGGCCGCCGCCGAGACCAACGGCGGCATGGTCACCCCCGAACTGATGCGCTCCTACGCCGCCCGCGGCATCAAGCTGATCGACCCCGAGGAAGGCCCGCTCAGCCTGCTCCGCGAGCTGGCCTGGGGCGCCCCCGACACGCACGCGGTGGTCTACACGGCGTCCGGGTGGTGACCCCCATGCCGGACCACACCCCGGTCGCCGTCGTCGGGATGGCCGTCCTCCTCCCCGGCGCCGGCGACCTGGACACCTACTGGCACAACATCACCCACGGCGTCGACGCCATCACCGACGTGCCGGCCAGCCGCTGGGACCCCGACCACTACCAGCCGGCGGGACCACGGCGCGCCGACCGCGTCTACTGCCGGCGCGGCGGATTCGTCGACGAGGGCACCGAGTTCGACGTCACGAGGTTCGGCATCATGCCCCAGTCGGTGCCCGGCACGGAACCCGACCAGCTGATCGCCCTGCACGTCGCCGACCAGTCGCTCCAGGACGCCGGCGGCGACCGGGCGCTGCCCGCCGACCGCGCCAGGGCCGGCGTCGTCCTCGGCCGCGGCGGCTACCTCACCCCCGGCCTGGTCCGGCTCGACCAGCGGGTCCGCACCGCCGGCCAACTCGTCCACACCCTCCGCGAGTTGGCGCCCGAGCTGGACGAGGGACGGCTCGCGCGCATCCGCGACTCGTTCACCGGCCAACTCGGCCCCGAGCGGCCCGAGTCCGCGATCGGCCTGGTGCCCAACCTGGCCGCTTCCCGGGTCGCCAACCGCCTCGACCTGCGCGGCCCCGCCTACACGGTGGACGCCGCCTGCGCCTCCTCGCTGGTCGCCGTCGACCACGCCGTCCGCGAACTCGCCGCCGGCCGCTGCGACCTGATGCTGGCCGGCGGCGTGCACCACTGCCACGACATCACCTTGTGGAGCGTGTTCAGCCAACTCGGCGCGCTCTCCCCGAGCGAACGGATCCGCCCCCTCCACCGGGACGCCGACGGCGTGCTGATCGGCGAGGGCACCGGCGTCGTCGTCCTCAAACGGCTCGCCGACGCCGAACGCGAAGGCGACCGGATCTACGCCGTGGTCCGCGGCACCGGCGTGGCCAGCGACGGCCGCTCCGCCAGCCTCCTCAACCCCGACCCCGGCGGCCAGGCCCGCGCGGTACGGCTCGCCTGGGCGGCCGCGGGCCTCGACCCGCGCGCCCCAGGCGCGCTCGGGCTGCTGGAGGCGCACGGCACCGCGACCCCGGCCGGCGACCGGGCCGAACTCGCCACCCTCGCCGAGGTGTTCGGCCCACCCGAAGGGCCGCCCGCCGCCATCGGCTCGGTCAAGTCGATGATCGGCCACACCATGCCGGCGGCCGGCATCGCCGGCCTGATCAAGGCCGCGCTCGCCCTCCACCACGGCGTGCTGCCGCCGACGTTGCACTGCGAGGAACCCAACCCGGCGCTCGCCGCCACCCGGTTCGCGCCGCTCGCCGAGGCCACCCCCTGGGAACCGCCGGCCGACGGCGCCCCGCGGCGGGCCGGCGTCAACGCCTTCGGCTTCGGCGGCATCAACGCGCACGTGGTCCTTGAGGCGCCGGCCACGGCGCCGGCCGGCCCGGTGCCGGCCCGGCGCACCGCGCCGACCGCCACCGTCGTCGAACCGGAACGCGTGCTGCGGCTCGCCGCGGCCGACCCGGCCGCGCTCGGCGCGCTGCTGGCCGCCGACGACAGCACCGTGCTGGCCGCCGGCCTCGACGAGCGGATCGCCGACGCCGGGCCGGCCAGGCTCGGCATCGTCGACCCGACGGCGCGCCGCCTCGCCCTCGCCCGCAAGGCCGTCGCACGGGGCGCGCCCTGGCGCGGCCGCAGCGACGTCTGGTTCAGCCCCCGCCCGCTGCTGGGCCCGGGCGGCGGCAGGACCGCCTTCGTCTTCCCCGGCCTGGAGGCCGAGTTCGACCCCAGAGCGGACGCGCTCGCCGCCTGGTTCGACCTGCCGGGACCCGAATCGGCCCGGGTCGGCGACGTCGGCCGACACGGCGCCGCCGTGTTCCAACTCGGCCGGCTCCTCGACACCGCGCTGCGACGCCTCGGCGTCACCCCGGACGCGGTCGCCGGCCACAGCGTCGGCGAATGGACCGCCATGGCCGCGGGCGGCATCCACACCGCCGCCGAAGTGGACGCGTTCCTCGCCGAGTTCGACCCCGACGCGCTGCGGGTGCCGGGCGTCGCCTTCGCGGTGCTCGGCCTGCCGGCCGAGCGGGTCACCGAGGAACTGGCCGGCCGCGACGACGTCGTCCTCTCCCACGACAACGCCCCCAACCAGTCGATGGTCTGCGGCCAGGAGGCGGCCGTAGAGGAACTGGTGCTGCGGCTGCGCGCCGCCGGTGTCATCGGGCAGATCCTGCCGTTCCGCTCCGGCTTCCACACCCCGATGCTCGCCCCCTACCTCGACCCGATCAGGCACGCCGCCGAGTCCTACACGCTGCACGCCCAGACCACCCCGGTGTGGTCCGCCACCACCGCCACCCGCTACCCGGCCCAACCGGCCGCCGTGCGGGAGCTGTTCATCCGCCACCTGCTCGAACCGGTGCGGTTCAGGCCACTGATCGGCTCGCTGTACGACGCCGGCTTCCGCGCCTTCGTGCAGTTGGGCGCCGGGCAACTCGGCTCACTGATCGACGACACCCTCGCCGGACGCGACCGGGTGGTGGTCGCCGCGCACGCCCCCGTCCGCGACTGCCTCGCCCAACTGCGGCGGGTCGTCACGGCGTTGTGGACCAACGGCGCCGAACCCGACGCCGCGCCGCTCCTCGACCGCCGCGCCGCCACGGCTCGCCCGGGCGTCCGACTCGACCTCGGCGGCCGGCGGGTCTCGCTGCCGCGAGAGGCACGGGGCCTGCTGGCCGGTGGTGGCGGCGGCGATCCGTTGACGGCGTTCGACCACCCGGTGGCGGCCGAACTCTCCGCGCTGCTCGCGGAGACGGCGACGACGGCCGCCGCGTTGCTGTCGGCGACGGTGGGGGGTTCTCCCACCCGCCCACCCCTTCCCGCTCGCGGCGCGGCCGCTGGGCCGTCACCGGCGGCGGTTTCCCCCGCCCACCCGCGCAGCGCCGCTGGCGCGGCGGCGGTGGGTGCTGGGGGTGTGCCCGCCCACCCGCCCATTGGTGCGGGTGGTGTCGCTGGTGCGGCGGCGGTTTCCGCCTTCGGCGGGTCGCCTGCGGCGGCGGGCTCGGCCGGGGCGGTGGCCTCCAGTCGGCCGGAGCTGGCGGGGGGTTCGCCCACCGGCCCGCCCTTTGGTGCGCGCGGTGCGGGTGGTGTCGCTGGTGCGGCGGCGGTTTCCGCCTTCGGCGGGTCGCCTGCGGCGGCGGGCTCGGCCGGGGCGGTGGCCTCCAGTCGGCCGG
>NZ_BAAGPR010000231.1:0-3925 GCF_054783955.1 Streptomyces mayteni
TGGTGGCCCCGCCGCCGGCGGCGGTGAGCGCGGCAAGACCGCCGCGGTGCGCACGGTCGGCGACCAGCAGCACCGCCGTCACGCCGACGCCGCGCCGGGCCAGCCGGGCGCCGGCGTAGAGCGCGTCGCCCCCGTTGTCGCCGCCGCCCACCAGCAGCACCACGCGCCTGGACCGCCCCGAAGGCAGCAGGTCGGCGCAGGCCGCCGCCAGGCCGGCGGCGGCCCTGGCCATCAGGGTGCCCGCCGGCAGCCGGTCCATCAGTGCCCGCTCGGCGGTCCGCACCGTCTCCACGCGATAGGCCGTCCTCATGGCACCAGTCTGGCCCGTGTCGGCCGCGGCGGCGCAGGGAACCCCGGGAGGCGTCGGAACGGGACGGCGTCATCGGGCGGTCCGGGCGGCGAAATCCGGGGTTCCTGCGACACTGGAGGGCAATGAACGATCACGTCCTGCCCGAAACCCGGCGTCTCCGCGCCGATATCGATCTGGCCGCGGTGCGCTCCAACGTGCGTGCGCTCCGTCGACGCCTCACCGGCGGCGCCGAGTTGATGGCCGTGGTCAAGGCCGACGCCTACGGCCACGGGCTGCTGCCCTGCGCCAGGGCCGCCCGCGCGGCCGGCGCCGGCTGGCTCGGCGCCGCCACGCCCGAGGAGGCGCTGGCGCTGCGCGCGGCCGGGGACACCGGGCGGATCCTGTGCTGGCTCTGGGTGCCTGGCGGGCCCTGGCGGAGCGCGGTGGAGGCCGACATCGACGTCTCGGTGAGCGCCCGTTGGGCGCTGACCGAGGCCGTGGCGGCCGCCCGGGCCGCCGGCCGGCCGGCCAGGATCCACCTCAAGTCCGACACCGGGCTCGGCCGCGGCGGCTGCCCGCCCACCGACTGGGCCGACCTGACGGCCGCCGCCCGCGCCGCCGAGGCCGAGGGCACGGTGGTGGTCGCCGGCGTCTGGTCGCACCTGGCCAGGGCCGACGAGCCGGGCGACCCGTCGATCGCCGCCCAGCAGGAGGGCTTCGCCGAGGCCCTGGCCGTCGCCGAGCGCGCCGGGCTGCGGCCCGAGGTGCGCCACCTGGCGAACTCGCCCGCCGTCCTCACCCTGCCCGCCACCCACTACGACCTGGTGCGCGCCGGTGTCGCCGTCTACGGCGTCTCGCCGTCCCCCGAGGTCGGCACCCCCGAGGACTTCGGGCTGCGGCCCGCGATGACACTGCGCGCCACGCTGGCCGGCGTCAAGCGGATGCCGGGCGGCCACGGCGTCTCCTACGGCCACCGCTACACCACCCCGGGCGACACCACGCTGGCGCTGATCCCCGCCGGATACGCCGACGGCATCCCCCGCCACGCCTCGGGCACCGGCCCTGTGCTGGTCGCCGGCAAGTGGCGCACGGTGGCCGGCACCGTCGCCATGGACCAGTTCGTCGTCGACCTCGGCGGCGACGCGGCGGAGGCCGGCGACGAGGCCCTGCTCTTCGGCCCTGGCGACCACGGCGAGCCCACCGTCGAGGACTGGGCCAGGGCCACCGGCACCATCGGCTACGAGATCGTCACCCGCGTCGGCGCCCGGGTGCCGCGCGTCTACCACGGCGCCGAGGCCGCCGGCGCCCGGCCGGCGGAGGCGGCGTCATGAGCTGGGCGAAGCGGGCCGGCATAGCGGGCATCGCGCTGGGCGCGGTGGCCACCACGGTGGCCGTCGAGCGGCTGAGCGTGCAGCGCTCGCTCCGCCGCCAGGCCAGGCTCGCGCTGGACACCGCCGGCCCCTTCGGCACCCTCCGCGGCACGCCGGGCACCACCTTCGCGGAGGACGGCACCGAGCTCTACTACGAGATCGACGAACCCGCCGACCACCCGACGCCGGAGGCCGCGCTGGTGGCGGACCCTCCCCCAGCCCTGGCGGGCTGGGAGGTACCCCCACAGGCGCCCGGCCGGCTCACCAGGCTGCTGCGCCGCCACGGCCCCGCCAGCCGCCGCCCCACCGTGGTCTTCAGCCACGGCTACTGCCTCGCCCAGGACGTCTGGCACTTCCAACGCGCCGCGCTGCGCGGCCAGTTCCGCGCCGTCTACTGGGACCAGCGCAGCCACGGCCGGTCGGCGCGCGGCACGTCGCAGGTCGAGCGCGTCGAGGACGTCAGCATCGACCAGCTCGGCCGCGACCTGAAGGCCGTGCTGGACGCCACCGTGCCCGAGGGGCCCGTCATCCTGGTCGGCCACTCCATGGGCGGCATGACGGTGATGGCGCTGGCCGAGCAGTACCCCGAGTACGTCGCCGAACGCGTCACCGGCATCGCCTTCCTCGGCACCTCGGCCGGCGGCCTGCTCGACGTCACCTACGGCTTCCCGCCGCCCGTCATCAACGCCGTCCGCCGCGCCGTCCCCGGCATGCTGCGGATGCTCGGCACCCGGCCCGAGCTCGTCGAGCGCGGCCGCCGGGCCGTCGGCGACCTGTACTCGGGCCTGGTGCGGAAGTACTCGTTCGGCGAGCCGGCGTCCATCGACCCCGCCGTCGCCCGGTTCGCCGAGCGGCTGATCGAGGCCGTGCCGATGGACGTGGTCGCCGAGTTCTACCCGGCCTTCCACAAGCACGACAAGTGGGCCGCGCTCCGCGTGCTGCGCGGCCTGGAAGAGGACCTGCCGGTGCTGGTGCTGGCCGGCGACCGGGACGAGATGACGCCGCCCTCCCACAGCGAGCGGATCGCCGAGGAACTGCCGGCCGCCGAGCTGCGGCTGGTGCCCGACACCGGGCATCTGGTGCTCCTCGAGGCCCCGGTCGTCGTCAACGAGGCCCTGGTCAGGTTGCTGACGCGTAGCATCCACCCTCATGAACCAGCTGTCTGACGCGCCCGTCGCGCTCACCGTCCGCGGCCCCGACCGGATGCGCGAACTCGGCCGGCGGCTGGCCGCGCTGCTGCGCCCCGGCGACCTGGTGCTGCTCACCGGGGAGTTGGGCGCCGGCAAGACGACGCTGACCCGCGGCCTCGGCGAGGGCCTCGGCGTACGGGGCGCCGTCACCTCCCCGACGTTCGTCATCGCCCGCGTCCACCCGTCACTGGCCGACGGCCCCCCGCTGGTCCACGTCGACGCCTACCGGCTGGCCGGCGGCCTGGACGAGATGGAAGACCTGGACCTCGACGTGGCGCTGCCGGAGTCGGTGGTGGTGGTGGAGTGGGGCGAGGGCCGGGTCGAGGAACTGTCGGACGAACGGCTGCACGTCGTCATCCACCGGACGGCGGGCGCCGACGACGACACGCGCGAGGTCTCCCTGACCGGCGTGGGCGCGCGTTGGCACGACGCGGGCCTGAACGGACTGGCCGAGCCGGCTGTTTGACGGCCGGCGCCACGTGGGGTTTTCCCACCCACCCGCCCTTTCCAGCGCGCTTCGCACGGAGGAGGCCCGCGGGCCCGGCCTGCGGCCACTGCCCCGGCGGTGCCCCGCGGCTCCGCGCGGGTTCTCGCCCACCCACCCACCCGTCCTCGCGCTTCGCGCGGGGGCCGGGCCTGCGGCCGGCTCTGGGCGGTGCCCCGCGCTGCGCGCGGATTTTCGCCCACCCACCCACCCGTTCTTGCGCTTCGCGCGGACGGGGCCTGTGGGCCGGGCCTGCGGCCGCTGCCTCGGCGGTGCCCCGCGCTGCGCGCGGGGTTTCCCCCACCCGCCGACCCCTTCTCGCGCGCTTCGCACGGAGTGGGCGGCTGCGCCGCCCGCGCCTGCCGGGGCCGGGGGCGCGGGCCCGGCCCACGGCGGCTACGCCGCCGGCCCGCCGCCGCGGGCGGTGCCCCCCAGCTAACGGCCCCCAGCCATGGTCCCCCGGACGGAGTCTGGGGGAGGCTGGGAGGTGCCCCCACAAGCCCTTTCCGCCGCGCTTCGCGCGGAGGGGGCGGCGCCGCCGGGCCGCAGGCCCGCCGCCGCGGGCGGTGCCCCGCGCTGCGCGCGTGGGCCC
>NZ_BAAGPR010000232.1:0-3892 GCF_054783955.1 Streptomyces mayteni
CGCGCCGACCTGGTGGTGGACGGCAACACCGGCACCGGCGGCCGGGGCGGACTGCGGCCGGCCGCCGCCGAGTTGGCCCGCGCGGTGGCCGCCGCGGGCGCGCCGGTGATCGCCGTGGACCTGCCGAGCGGCGTCGACCCGGACACCGGCGAGGTGCAGGGGGACGCGGTGCGCGCCGCGCTCACCGTCACCTTCGGCACCCACAAGCCGGGGCTGCTGATCGACCCGGCCGCCGAGTACGCCGGCCGGGTGCGGCTCGTCGACATCGGCCTCGGTCCCGAACTGCCGCCCACCCCCGACCTGACGGCCCTCGAACCGGCCGACGTGGCGGCGCTGCTGCCCCGCCCTGGCGCGGAGAGCGACAAGTACCGGCGCGGCGTCGTCGGCATCGCCGCCGGCTCGGCCCGCTACCCGGGCGTCGCCGTACTGGCGGTCGGCGGCGCGGTGCGCGGCGGCGCGGGCGCCGTGCTCTACGCCGGCCCGGCCGGCGCGGCCGTCATCGCCCGCTACCCCGAGGCGCTCGTCTCCACCGGCCCGCCGCACCGGGCCGGCCGCGTGCAGTCCTGGGTGGTCGGTCCTGGCATCGGCGACGACCGGCAGGCCCGCGAGCGGGTCGCCGACGTGCTGGACGCGGACGTGCCGGTGCTGATCGACGCGGACGGCCTGCGCGACCTCGACCCGGCCCGGGTGCGGGCCCGCGGCGCGCCCACCGTGCTCACCCCGCACGCCGGCGAGGCGGCGGCGCTGCTCGGCGGCAGCCGCGCCGAGGTGGAGGCCGGCCGGCTGGCCGCCGTCCGGGCGCTCGCCGACCGGTTCGGGGCGGTGGCGCTGCTCAAGGGCTCGACGACGCTGGTCGCCGACCCGGCCGGCGGCCTGGTCCGCGCCAACCCCACCGGCACCGCCTGGCTCGCCACGGCCGGCAGCGGCGACGTGCTCTCCGGCCTGATCGGCGCCCTCCTCGCCGCCGGCCTCACCCCCCTGGACGCCGCCTCGACCGGCGCCTACCTCCACGGCCTGGCCGGCACCCACGCCCCCGCGCCCCCCATGGCGTCCACCATCACGGAGGCCCTGCCGGCGGTCTGGCACGAACTCCTCGGCGAACCGCGCGGCCGCTGAGCGCGGCCCTACCCCTCGGCGATCACCATGGCCGTCGCCACGCCCGCGTCGTGGCTGAGGGAGAGGTGCCAGGCCCTGACCCCGAGTTCGGCCGCGCGGGCCGCGACCGAGCCGTGGACGGCGAGGGTGGGGCGGCCGGACGGTTCCTGGCGGACCTCGGCGTCCGTCCAGGCGAGGCCGCCCGGCGCGCCGAGTGCCTTGGCCACCGCCTCCTTGGCGGCGAACCTGGCCGCGAGCGACGCCACGCCGCGCCGTTCACCGCCCGGCAGCCACAGCTCGTCCGCCACGAACAGCCGGTCCATCAGCGCCGGCGTCCGCTCCAGGGACCGCTCGAACCGGCCCACGTCCGCCACGTCGATGCCCACGCCGACGATCACGCCAGCACCACTCCCCCGTCCGCGTCGGTGATCTCGTAACGCACCTCGTCGAACTCCCGCCGCACCAGCACCACCTGGTCCCGGTCGCCGGCGTCCAGCCGGACCACGTCCCGGACGGCCTCGCCCGCGAAGGCCGCCGCGTCCCCGGCCAGGAACGACTCGCCCTCCCCGAGCGCCACCGCGAGCGGCCGCCCCCGGTGCGCGCCGACCACCGCGTCCGGCTCGTCCGCGTGGACGGCGAGCAGCGCGAACTCCCCGCGCAGCGCCCGGCACACCTGCCGCATCGCCTCGCCGAGCTCCCCGCACGACGAGAACGACTCGGCCAGCAGGTGGGCGACCACCTCGGTGCCCGTCGCCGACTCCAGCCGGTGCCCGCGCGCCGCCAGCTCCGCGCGCAGCTCCGCGTCGTTCTCGACGCGGCCGCCGTGCACCACCGCCACCCGCCCGGCGTTGTCCAGCCGTGGCCGGCCGCCGCCGTGCGCGATGCCGCAGCCCCCGGCGGGCAGCGGCCGGCGCGCCAGCTCGGCGCGCAGCTCCCCGAGCCGGCCGGGGGTCCACACGGTCGCCAGACCGCCGTCGGCGAGCACCGCGACACCGGACACGTCGTGGTCGGGCCGCTCCAGCCGGCCGAGCCCGGCGAGCAACACATCGAGAGCGGACTGGACCCCTACGTAACCGACGATCCCGCGCATGCGGGCAGCGTAGCCCGGCCAGCAGAATGATCACGTGGCAACCTCGCTCCAGCACACCTCGCCCCCCACCCCCTACGTCGACCTGGGCCGCGACGAGTGGCGGGCGCTGCGCGACCGCACCCCGCTCCCGCTGACCGCCGAAGAGGTGGAGCGGCTGCGCGGGCTCGGCGACGTCATCGACCTGGACGAGGTCACGGAGATCTACCTGCCGCTCTCCCGGCTGCTCAACCTCTACGTCGGCGCCACGGAGCAACTGCGCGGCGCGGTCTCCACGTTCCTCGGCGGCCCGCAGCCGACCACCCCCTTCGTGCTGGCCGTCGCCGGCAGCGTCGCCGTCGGCAAGTCGACGGTCGCCCGGCTGCTGCGGACGCTGCTGGCGCGCTGGCCGGAACACCCGCGGGTGGAGCTGGTCACCACCGACGGCTTCCTCTACCCCAACGCCGAGTTGGAACGGCGCGGGCTGATGGCCCGCAAGGGCTTCCCCGAGTCGTACGACCGCCGCGCCCTCACGCGCTTCGTGGCCTCCGTCAAGGCCGGCCAGGCGGAGGTGAGCGCGCCGGTGTACTCGCACCACGTCTACGACATCGTGCCGGGCGAACGGCTGACGGTCCGCCGCCCCGACATCCTGATCGTCGAGGGCCTCAACGTCCTCCAGCCGGCCCCGCCAGGACGCCTCGGTCTCGCCGACCACTTCGACTTCTCGCTCTACGTGGACGCCAGGACGTCGGACATCAGGGAGTGGTACCTGCACCGGTTCCGCGAGCTGCGGGCCACGGCCTTCCGGGACCCGAGCTCCTACTTCAGCCGCTACGCGGGCGTGCCCGAGGAGACGGCGCTCGCCTACGCGGAGCGCAACTGGCGGCTGATCAACGAGCCGAACCTGGTGGAGAACATCGCCCCCACCAAGGGGCGGGCGACGCTGGTCCTCCAGAAGGACCACACACACGCGGTGCGGAAGGTGCGGCTCCGCAAGCTCTGACCCGCCCGTTCACCGCCTCACGTCCTGCCGTCCCCCCGGCGGAGACCGTCGAGGATCACGCCCATCAACGGCCGCGCCGTCGACCGCCACTCGCTCTCGTCGAGCCGGCTGAGGTAGCCGACGAGCAGGATGACGCCGTGCGCGTCCACGTCCCGGCGGACGGCGTCGGCCGCCTTCCCGGCGTCCAGCAGCAGGTCGAGGGCGCCCTCGATCGGGTTGTGGCTGTCCGCGGCGAGGTCCCGCCAGGCCGCCGGCTGGAGCGCCGCCAGGACGCCGCGCTTGATCTCGGCGTAGTCGATCACCCGGTCGAGCCAGCGGCGCAGCGCCTCCAGGGGCGGGTGCTCGGCCAGCAGCGCCGGCGCGGCGGGCGATCACATTCAGGTGGACGTCGTCGGACTCGGCGAGCACCGCGCGGGCGGCCTCCACGATCCGGTTCCGGTTCGCCGTCGCGTCCGAACGGCGCGCTGGTGCGCTCACAGGGCCTGCGGGCGCTGACGCGGGAGAACATGGCCGCGATGGGAATCCCGCCGGCGGCGGTCGCCCGCGCGGTGGCGTTCGCGGTCGAACAGCCGGGCGACGTCGAGATCGGCGAGATCACGGTCCGCCCGACCGTCCAGGGCTGACCGGCGCCCCGCGAGTTCTCCCCCACCCACCCGCCCTTTCGTCCTGCCGGGCCCGGCCGGCCTGCGGCAGCGGCGCCCGGCGCTCCGCGCGGGGTTTCCCCCACC
>NZ_BAAGPR010000233.1:0-3762 GCF_054783955.1 Streptomyces mayteni
GCCTGCGCAGCAACAACAGCCCCAGCCACCGGCCTTGCCCCGGCCCGAGGCACCTGGCAGCTACGGGTTCCCACAGCCCGTGCAGGGCCCGACGCCGGGCACGCCGGCCGCACCGCCGGCAGCCAGCGCCCCCGCCGCGCCGCACTGGCCCCAGCCGGACCAATCGCAGCCCGCGCCCGTCGGCCAGCAGCCTGGGCCGGTCGGCCCCGCCGCGCCCGCGCAGCCGCAGGACCCGAGAGCCGGCGCCGGCTGGCCCGACCCGCAGCAGTACAACGCCCAGCCGCAGCCCGGCGCCCTGGGCTACACGGCCTCGGTCGAGCTGTCGTCCGACCGCCTGTTGCACGACAAGCGGCGCAACAAGCCGCGCTCCCAGCCGGTCAGCAAGCCCGCCTCCCGCTTCCGGATCGGCGGCCGCGCGGCCGAGGAGGAGCGGCAGCGCAAGCTCGCCGTCATCCGCACCCCGGTGCTCTCCGGCTACCGGATCGCGGTGATCAGCCTCAAGGGCGGCGTGGGCAAGACGACCACCACCACCGCCCTCGGCGCCACGCTGGCCAGCGAGCGCCAGGACAAGGTGATCGCCATCGACGCCAACCCGGACGCCGGCACGCTCGGCCGCCGGGTGCGCCGGGAGACGGGCGCCACCATCCGCGACCTGGTCGGCGCGATCCCCTACCTGCACAGCTACATGGACATCCGCCGGTTCACCTCGCAGGCGGCCTCGGGACTGGAGATCCTGGCCAACGACGTGGACCCGGCCGTCTCCACCACGTTCAACGACGAGGACTACCGGCGCGTCATCGACGTGCTGGCCAGGCAGTACCCGATCATCCTCACCGACTCGGGCACCGGTCTGCTCTACAGCGCGATGCGCGGCGTGCTCGACCTCGCGCACCAGCTGATCATCGTCTCCACCCCCTCGGTGGACGGGGCGAGCAGCGCGAGCACCACGCTGGACTGGCTGAGCGCGCACGGCTACGGCGAGTTGGTGCAGCGCAGCATCACCGTGATCTCGGGGGTCAGGGAGACGGGCCGGATGGTCAAGGTCGAGGACATCGTGGCCCACTTCCAGACCCGCTGCCGCGGGGTGATCGTGGCGCCGTTCGACGAGCACCTGGCCGCCGGCGCCGAGGTGGAGCTCGACCTGATGCGGCCGAAGACCCGGCAGGCGTACTTCGAGTTGGCCGCGCTGGTCGCGGAGGACTTCGCCCGGGTGCAGCAGGAGCAGGGCCTCTGGACGCCGGACGGCGGGATGCCTCCCCAGGTGGCGCCGCCGATGCCGGGCCAGGCGCAGCAGCAACCGCAGGCCTACGGCTACCCGCAGCAGGGCCAGCAGCCCCAACAGGCGCCGCCCCAGCAGCACCAGCAGTACCAACAGCCCCACCCGCAGCAGTATCCGCAGCAGGGGCACCCGGCCCAGCCGGGCCCCGGCCCGCAACAGCAGCCGGGGCAGCCCGGGTTCGGCTACGGCTTCCCACAGCAGCCAGGCGCCTGGCCGGCCCAGCCGCCCCAGGGCCAGTGACCCCGCGGCTGGCCGGCCCGCGCCGGGCCGGTCAGCCGCCGGCGGTCAACTCGCGCGCGCGGCGCCGGTCGTCCTCGATCGCCTCGAGGAGCCCGTCGATCGAGTCGAAGACCCGCTGGTCGCGCAGCCTGGCCAGGAAGTCGATGCCGACCCACCGGTCGTAGAGGTCCAGGTCGGTCCGGTCGAGCACGTGCGCCTCGACCGTGCGCTCCGTGCCGTCGAACTGCGGGTTGGTGCCGACCGAGATGGCCGCGGGCATCCGCTCCCCCTCGACGACCAGCCAGCCCGCGTAGACGCCGTCGGCCGGGACCGCCGAGTGCGGCACCACGTCCAGGTTGGCGGTGTGCACGCCCAACTCGCGCCCCCGCCCCGCCCCGTGCACCACGGGGCCCTCCACCCGGTGCGGCCGGCCGAGCACCTCGCGCGCGGCGGCCACGTCGCCCTCCGCGATCAACCGCCTGGCCAGCGACGACGAGAACGGTTCCGCGCCGGCGTCGCCCCGCTCGAACAGGTCGACCACCTCCACCTCGAAGCCGTAGGTCTCGCCGAGCTCCCGCAGCGTGGCCACGGTGCCGGCCGCGCGGTGTCCGAAGCGGAAGTTGGGCCCCTCCACCACGGTCCGCGCGTGCAGCTTCTCCACCAGCACCTTCACCACGAACTCGGCCGGTGCCAGCTTGGAGAACTCCTTGGTGAACGGCAGCACGAGCACCGCGTCGACCCCCAGCTCGGCCAGCAGCTCGGCGCGCCGCGGGTGCGGGGCGAGCAACGGCGGATGGCTGCCAGGCCTGGTGACCTCCTTGGGGTGCGGGTCGAACGTGACGACCACGGCCGGCACGCCGAGCTCCCTGGCCCGCGCCACCGCCCGGCCGATGATCAGCTGGTGCCCGCGGTGCACACCGTCGTACGAGCCGATGGTGACGACGCCGCGTCCCCAGTCGCCGGGGATGTCCGCCATGTCACGCCAGCGCTCCACCGTTTATCGCTCCTCGCGCTTTCCCGCTATCCACGTGGGCCTGCCGGTCCACGGTACCGGGCCCCCTCCGGGCGGGAGACGCCCGCCTTGCCAAGACCGCCGGCGCACCCGCCGTCCAGGGCCGCGCCGCCCTCCCCTGCGCCGCCCTCCCCTGTGCCGTCCGGCGGCCGCCCCCAGGCCTGGACGAGCAGCGCGCAGGCGCTGGGGTGCAGCGTGATGTCCTCTGGCCGGTCGAGCAGCGCCCGGGCCGCGTAGCGCAGCAGGGCCCGGTCGGCGTCGGTGAGCGCGCGGGGCGAGCGCCCGGCGGTGCGCAGCCCGTACGCGACGGCGTCGGCCCGCCGCTCCCGGCGGTCGTCCTGTGCCCAGCGCTCCGCCGCGCGGCAGAGCGCGGCCGGCTCGTCGTGGACGAGGTCGGCGAGCACCTCGTCCGCGCCTGGATGCTCGGCGTCGGCCAGGGCGTCGACGATCTCGTCGAGGGCCAGCCGGCGGTGGGCGTACAGCAGCGCCTGGGCGGCCGAGGCGACGGTGAGGTCGCGGGGCGGCGCGGCGTCGGGTGTCGCGCGGAGCGGCCGGTCGTCGTCCAGCCAGTGGCGGAGCAGCGGCAGCGTCGTCGGCTCGGCGGCCAGCAGTTCGCTCGCCGCGGTGAGGTAGCGGGGTCCGCCGCCCGGGTGCGGGGGCCGGTCGGCTGGCAGCAGGCGGCGGAGGAGGTCGATCCGGTGGTGGGGGTCGATCGCCAGCGCGCGCCAGAAGTCCGGGGTGAACGGCTCGGCCTGGACGGCATGGGACCCGATCCGGTCGGCGAGCGCCCGGAGTTCGGGCAGCAGCGGGTGCGCGTCGGGCAGCGCGGCCAGCGTCTGATGGCTCAGCCGGGCCGCCCACCACGCCCGCTCCCCCGTGGCGTCGGCCGCCGGCAGCGGCAGCAGGCCCCGCAGGGCCTCGGGGCCATGCCGCGCGCACCGGTGCAGCAGGGCGTGCCCCACGGCGCCGGCCCGGTGCCTGGGCAGCTCGCCGCGGGCCGCGGCCGCGAGGGCGGCGGCCAGGTCGAGGTGGCGGCCGTGCAGCCAGTCGGCGAACTCCTCGTCGGCGAAGCGGTATTCGGCGCCGGCCGGCCGCAGCACGCCGTGGTCGAGCACGGCCCTGGCCCAGCCGCCGGACCACGGGAAGAGGGCGTCGAAGGCCCGGCGCGGCAGCGCCCCGGTCACCGCGGAGCGCCGGGCCGCCTGGTGGATGCGGGCGGCGGCGCCGGCGGCGGCCGCGCGGTCGGCCGGGC
>NZ_BAAGPR010000234.1:0-3658 GCF_054783955.1 Streptomyces mayteni
CCCGCGCCGGGCGGCGCCGGCGTGGGCGCCGGCGCGGTAGGCCGCGATGGCGCCGATGCGCGCGGCGCGCTCGGCCGGGTCGAGGCCGGCGGGGGTGGGGGCGTCACCACCCTCGAAGTCCCAGCTGCTCGGCAGCCCTTCGTCCTGCGGCGGCTGACCGCCCTGGCTGCGCATCCTGGCCACCAGATCGGCCGCCGGCTGCTCGCCGTTGCCACCGCGCTGCCAGCGCCGGTACGCCTCGGGCCCAGGACTCTGCGGGCCCTCCCTGACGAAGCCGGGCGGCGGCGCGCTGACCGCCAGCGGATCGACGGGCGGCCCGCCGCCGTTGGCCCCCCACGGGGTGTCCTGGGGGGCACCGGGCGCCTCGGCGCCCTCGGGCACCCAGGCGAGCCCAGGGTCGTACGGCCCCTGATCCACCTGGGGGAGCTGGGAGGTCCCGGAGGGCAGCGGGGTCCGGGGCGGCTGGTGGGCATGCGGGAGTTGGGCCCCCTGGGTGATCTGGGGCAGGGCGCCGGTGCCCCAGTCGGCGCCGGGGCCCACCCTGGGCAGCTCACCGGTCTCCGCGGGGCCGGCGGGGCGCGGCCGCGGCTCCCGCACGAACGTCTCAGGCACGCCGGACGGCAACGGGTCGTAACCGCACAGCACTTCCTCCGCCGCCCCGGCCGCCAGGCCGGTCAGCACGGCGCGCCCGTCGTCGCAGATCAGCACGGTGCGCGCGGTGACGTTGCCGTGGGTCCAGCCGTGGGCGTGCACGATCCGGAGCGCGGCCAGCAGGTCGGCGGCCACCTCGGCCGCCCGGTAGGGGCCGAGCCGCTCCTCGGCCAGCACGGCGGCCAGCGGCCTCGCGGGCAGTAACTCGCTGACGATCCAGAGGCCGTCGCCCTGCACGAAGACGTCGAAGACCTGGTCGAGGCGCGGGTGGTCGGGCAGCCCGGCCGCGGCCGCGGCGGCCTCGACGGCCCGCCTGACCACCGGATCGTCCGGCACCCGGGTGGCCCGGTCGGCGGCCGCCCCGCGCACGCCGGCCGGCCGGCCGAGGTGTCCTTCGTCGTCGAGCGTCTCGGCGTCGACCACCTCGGGCAACGGCACCTGGCGCACCAGGACTTCCTGGCCGCTCGCCGTGTCGAAGGCCCGGGACTCGACGAACTCGAACTCGTCGGCGGGGGTCCTGGGGAGCCGGTAGCGATCGGCCAGTAGCCGACCCGTGTAGTGGTCCATGAAGCCTCCCCACCGCTCCCGCGTTCCGGGCACAACCGGTCTTCCACGATACGGGTCGTAGCACCACCACGGCTACGGTCCGTCAACTCCAGTTATGGTTCAGTCCAGGGGCTGGAACGTCTGAAACGCCGTCTCGCGGAGCGTCTGGCAGTCGCCCTCGTCCCATGCGTCGGCGGCGCAGGTGATCATGATCGCGTAACCATGGTCGTCGTCGACCCGGAAGCCGCGGTTCAGCACCCGGACCCGCTCGCCGTCCTCCGTGCGCTCGAACCGCCAGTCGGCGACGGTGGGATAGTCCCGCCAGTCCACCGACTCGATGCCCAGCAGTTCGTAGTCGTTGCTGTTGCGTCGGACCGTCGGCTCCAGCTCGCGCCAGGACGCCTCGGCGTCCTCCCCAGGGCTGTTGGTGAAGTCGACCTGGAGCTTGGGGAGCCCGCCGCCCGGCGCGCTGTAGATGCCGCCCGAGTTCTGGCCGGCTATGCCGACGCGCTCCCAGCCCTGCGGCAACGATATCCGGAACCCGAAGTCCTCATCCACGATTTCGGTGTATCCGGCCGGATCGCCGGGCTCCGCGTCCGGATCGGTCTCCGGCGAGGTGCCGGGCGGCGCTTCGCCCTCCCCCGTGTCGCCCGCGCCCTCGTCCTCGCCGTCGGACGGCGGCGCGGGATCGTCACCCCGCCCCTGGTCCGAGTCCTGGTTGGTCTCGTTCGACGGCTCGTCGGACGGCCGGTCGGCCGGGTCGTCGCCGACGTCCTGCGTCTGCTCCCCGCCGGCCGCCCCGTCGTCCGCGCCCGAGTCGTCGTCCCCACCCAGCGTCAGGGCGAGGGTGGTGCCGAGCACGGCGAGCAGCACGACCACCACGGCGGCGGCGATCAGCATCCGGCGGCGCCGCTCGTCGCCGGCGCCGGCCGGGGCCACGGGCGTCGCCGCCGTCTCGCCCGGGTCGCGGCCCAGCTTGGCGAGCCCGACCACCACCGTGCGGTCGTCCGAGCGGTCCGGCTCGCGCAGCGCCGCGGCCAGCGACTCCCGCGCGGCCGGCTCGTCGAGCCGCCCCTCCGGGTCCTTGACCAGCAGCCCGTTGATCACCTCGGTCAGAGGACCGGCCTGGGTCGGCGGGGTGACCGGGTCGTGCATCACGGCGGCGAGGGTGGCGATCGCCCCGCCCTCGTCGTACGGCGGGCGGCCCTCCACGCAGCAGTACAGCAGGGCGCCGAGCGACCACATGTCGGCCGGCGGCCCCGGCGTCTGCCCCCTGGCCCGCTCCGGCGAGATGTAGGAGGGCGCGCCGACCAGCATGCCGGTCGAGGTGATCGACGGGTCGCCCTCGACCTTGGCGATGCCGAAGTCGGTGAGCACGACGCGGCCGTCGTCCGCGGAGACGAGGACGTTGGACGGCTTCACGTCCCGGTGCAGGATGCCGGCCGCGTGCGCGGCGCGCAGCACGTCGAGTATGTCGAGGCCGATCTTCGCCGCCTGACGGGGCGGCATCGGACCGTCGCGCCGGATGATCTCGGCGAGCGAACGGCCCTCGATCAGCTCCATCACGATCCACGGCCTGGCGCCCTCGTCCACCACGTCGTAGACGGTGACGACGCCCCGGCTGCGGATGGTGGCGATGGCCTTGGCCTCCCGCATGGTGCGGGTGATCATGCGGCGCCGCTCGGCCTCGTCGACGCCGGCCGGCAGCCGCAGCTCCTTCACGGCGACGCTGCGGCCGAGGACCTCGTCCGTGGCCTCCCACACCGTGCCCATGCCGCCACGCCCGACAACGGACCCGAGCCGGTAACGGCCGTTGAGCAGCGGCCCCCCGGCCCCCTCGGCGGCGACCGCCTGTCTCTCGGCCCGGGCCGGCGCCGAAGGCTCCGCGTCGGCCTTCACGACCTTCTCGGCCTTCGCGGCCTTCGCGGCCTTCGCGGCCTTCGCGGCCTTCTCGACCTTCTCGGCCTCGCGCCCCGCGCGGGGGGCGGCCCGTGCCGCAGGCGCGCCGCCACCGGCCGGGGCACCCTCCTCGTCCGCGGAATCGGCCACGGCGTCGGCCGGAGCCGAGGGCTCCGCGTCGTCCGCGCCGGAGGCGGCCTTCCGGCCACCGGCCGGGGGCTCGGCCCGGCCGCCGCCCGCCCCGCGCTCCGCGCGGGGGTCGGCCGGAGCCGCGGCCTCGTCGCCACCATCGCCGGCGCCGGCTCCGGCGTCGGTCGTCTGATCGTCTGTCACCGAGCCGCCGGTAGGCGTCTTCGTCCGGTCGGCTTCACCCTTGTCCTGCTGGCCCATGCGTCGCGTCCCCTCCGGCTTCCCCGGCCATTGTCACCCATCCGACCGACAGCCGGACGCGCGACGCCGGCTAGATGTATTGCCCTGTGAGGTTGGGGACGCGGCTGGCGGGTGGTTGGCCTGCGAGTGCGGTGTGTCCGCGGTGGTGATTGTAGGTGTGGAGCCAGTTGGG
>NZ_BAAGPR010000235.1:0-3576 GCF_054783955.1 Streptomyces mayteni
GGCCGGCCCGGCCCGCCAGGGCCGCACCGGCGCGTAGGGGCGGGCGGGTGGGGACACCCCCGCGCGGAGCGCGGGGCACCGGACCCCGGCTGGCCGGCCCGTCAGGGCCCACCCGCGCGAAGCGCGGAAGAACGGGCGGGCGGGTGGGTGGGGAAAAACCGGCCGCGGCGCGGGGCGGTCAGCTTCGGCCGGGGTGGGCTCGGCCTTCGCGCCACCGGTTCGTAAGCGGTAGGCGGCGGTCCTTGCCGAAGACCTTGGGGGAGATCTTCGTGCCCGGCGGGTACTGCCGCCGCTTGTACTCGGCCGTGTCGACCAGCCGCAGCACCCGGGAGACCAGCTCGGGGTCGTACCCCGCGGCGACGATCTCGTCCCCGCCGCGGTCGCGGTCGACGTACAGCTCCAGGACGCCGTCCAGCACGTCGTAGTCCGGCAGCGAGTCCGTGTCCACCTGGCCGGGCCGCAGCTCCGCGCTCGGCGGTTTGGCGATGGAGTTCTCCGGGATCGGCGGGGTCTCGCCGCGCCGGGCCGCAGCCTCGTTGCGCCAGCGGGCCAGGCGGTAGACGACCGTCTTGTAGACGTCCTTGATCGGCCCGTACGCGCCGACCGAGTCGCCGTAGAGCGTGGAGTAGCCGACGGCCAGTTCGCTCTTGTTGCCGGGGGCCAGGACGATGTGGCCCTCCTGGTTGGAGACGGCCATCAGCAGCGTGCCGCGCAGCCGGGACTGGAGGTTCTCCTCGGCGAGGCCGGTCAGTTCGACCGCCTCCAGGTAGGCGTCGAACATGCCGCCGATCGCCACGGTGCGCAGCGAGAGGCCGGTGCGCCTGGCCAGTTCCACGGCGTCGTCCTTGGAGTGCTCCGAGGAGTAGCGCGAGGGCATGGAGAGCCCGAAGACCCGGTCGGGGCCGAGCGCGTCGCAGGCGATGGCCGCGCAGAGCGCCGAGTCGATGCCGCCGGAGAGGCCGATGAGCACCGTGCGGAAGCCGTTCTTCCCGACGTAGGCGCGGACGCCGGTGACCAGCGCCTCGTACATCTCCTCGGCGTCGTCGAGCCGGTCGGCGACCGTGCCGCGGTGGGTCGGCTCGTAGGGCGGCAGCGGGTCGGCGGAGAGCGTGCGGTGGTCGATCGTCAGGCCGTCGTCCGCGACCCCGGCCGGCGGTTCCGCTGAGGATCCAGGAAGGTCGAGGTCGAGCAGCACGCACTCCTCGGCGAACTGCGAGGAGCGGGCCAGCACCGTGCCGTCCCGGTCGACGACGATCGAGTCGCCGTCGAAGACCAGCTCGTCCTGGCCGCCGGTCAGCGCCACGTAGGCGAGCGCGCAGCCGGCCTCCTGCGCCCGCTTGCGCACCAGTTCGAGCCGGGTGTCGTCCTTGGCGACCTCGTAGGGCGAGGCGTTGATGGCCAGCAGCAGCCCGGCGCCGGCCGCCCTGGCGGCCGGGACGCGGCCGCCGTCCTGCCAGAGGTCCTCGCAGATGGCCAGCGCCACGTCCACGCCGCGCACCCGGATCACCGGCAGCGTCTCGCCAGGCACGAAGTAGCGGAACTCGTCGAACACGCCGTAGTTGGGGAGATGGTGCTTGGCGAAGGTCAGCACCACCTCGCCGCGGTGCAGGACGGCCGCCGCGTTCTGGGGGGCGCCGGCCGGCTGGCCCGCGTTGGCCTGGGTGTGTTCCGCCCGGTCCAGATAGCCGAGCACCACCGGCACCTCGCCGAGGCCCTCGGCGGCCAGCCGGGTGGCGAGGTCGCGCAGCGCGCTCCGGCTGGCGGTCACGAAGGAGGGGCGCAGGGCCAGGTCCTCGACGGGATAGCCGGTGAGCATCATCTCGGGGAAGGCGACCAGGTGCGCGCCGTGGTCGACGCCGTGCCGCGTCCAGCGCAGCACCGCGTCGGCGTTGCCGGGCAGATCGCCGACGGTGGAGTCGATCTGGTTGAGGGCGATACGTAGCTGAGGCACGCGGTCGAGTGTAATCGTCCGACTGACGCGATGGGGGTGCGGAGGGGGTGCCGGGCGAGCGCCGTCCTTTCGTCGGCTTTCGGCCGCGACCTGTCGTGGCGTCCCGCGCCCGGCTACGCGATAGGGAATGATCCGCGAATGACGCAATCCTGGTGGAAAAGGTCATCGGCGCGGGGGATGGCGAACGCAACCGAGCGGTGGGAGAGACGTCCCGTGGGATCCGGCCAGGATCCGCGACCGCCGGTTACCGGAACAGGCCGGAGGGCAGGGCTGAACCGACCTGCGCGTGACGACGGGACGACGCCATGAGGGAAAGGGGCGCGGCCATGCCGCAGGACATCAGCTTCTACCTGCCCTTCCGAGGCAGCATCAACCCGGGCGCCAGCCGGGCGCGCGCCCACCATCTGGACTGGGTGCGGCGACACGGCCTGGTCAAGGGCGAGGAGGCGGTGCGCCGCTACCAGGGCTGGCAGTTGACCGACCTGGCCGCCTACGCCTACCCGGAGGCGGCCGGCGGCGACCTCGACCTCGTCACCGACGCCGTCTGCCTCGGCTTCCCGCTCGACGACCTGTTCGACGGGCCGTTCGGCCGGGAGCCGGAGCGCGTCGCCCAGCTGGTCACCGAGTTGGCCGCCGTCCCCTACCGCGAGCCAGGCGCCCGGCCCCGGCTCGACGTGCCGGTGGTCCGCGCCTACGGCGACGTCTGGCGGCGCAGCGTCGTCGGCATGTCCCAGGACTGGCGGGCCAGGGCCGCCGCCAACCTGACCCGCTTCTTCCGCGCCTACGTGCGCGAGGCGCGGAACCGCGCCCAGGGCGCCCCGATGGACGAGGCGGGCTATGTGCGGCTGCGCCGCCAGGCCGTGGGCACCGCGCCGTGCTTCGACCTGATCGAGCGGGCCGGACACTTCGAGGTGCCGCCCGGCCTCTACTGGAGCCGCGAGGTCCGGCTGCTCACCCGCTGCGCCGGCGACGTCGTCTTCCTCTGCAACGACGTGCACTCGGTGGAGCGCGAGGAGGCGCAGGGCGACCCGCACAACCTGGTGCTGATCAGGGAGCGGACCCGCGGCTGCTCGCGGGAGGAGGCGGTGCGGCAGGTCACCCGGCTGGTGGCCAGCCGGGCCCGGCTCTTCGTCACGCTGTCCGCCCGGGTGCCCGAGCTGTGCGAGCGGTGGGGCGTCGACGCGCGGGGGCGGGCCGACCTGGAGCGCTATCTGACGGGGCTGCGCGGCTGGATGGTCGGCAACCAGCGGTGGGGCGTGGTCACCGCCCGCTACGCGCGCCCGGCGCCGTCGGTGGCACCCCGGGTGGCGGCGACCGCCGCCGGTGAGGGCGTCACCGCCGCGCCCGCCGGCGGCTGAGCCACCGGCCCCCGGGCGGTCGTCGGCGCGTGGCGCGAGGCGCGGCCGGGGTCACGGGCGCCGGCGGCGTCCCCGGGGACCGGAACGGCCGAGTCGGGGGAGACGCGTGAGGCGGCCGAGGGGGCCGCGGCGGACCAGCTGGGCGAGCCGGCCTGGCAGCGTGCGCCAGCCGCGCCCGATCCGGCGCGTGGGGCGCGGGGCCGCGGTGGGCGCCGCCTCGGGCGGCGGCACCGGGGTCGGGCCAAGTCGGAGGCCAAGCGGTCTTAG
>NZ_BAAGPR010000236.1:0-3571 GCF_054783955.1 Streptomyces mayteni
TGCGGGAGGCGCTGCAGATCGGCCCCGACGCCCCCATCATCACCACCGACGCCCGCCACCGGTCCGAGGCCAAGAGCGGCCTGATCACCCTCGTCGAGCACGCGCTCCTGGCCCGCCTCCACTGACCGGGCCCACCCCGCTCGTCCCCGCCGCCCGCCGGCTCAGCCGGCGGGCTGTGCTGTCTGTGCCGGAGGCGCGGGCTGTGCCATCCGTCACGGCCATCCGTCACGGCGTCACCGAATCCGTGCCTCTCGTGCAGGGGTTCGTAACAATTCGGCCGGCAATTCCGCACATTGTCTGCACGGGCCGCAAGTGGACGGCTCCGCTCCGCGTACGAACCCTCCGGGCTTTGTGGGGTATCGCGTGTGATACCCCGCTTTGTGGGCATTGATCGGTGGCCGGAATCGGCACGGTTTGGGGGATTGGAAAGTCATCGCGTGGCGTGTTGGAATCCACGCAACCCCCGGGCGTGACCGGCCCACCCGCGATGGCGAAAATCAATGCCGAGAGGTGACAGCCTGTGAGGCGCAACTCCGCGACTCCTCCGTTCCCCGGAGAAGCGGCCGCCCACGGCGAACCGAGTCGGGGCGCGTTCCAGCCGCCGGCCGCGGCCCCCGGTCCGGCCGCCGGTGCCGTGGGAGACCAGGAGCGCCCGCCACCCGCCGGTTCCCGGTTCGCCCCCCGCAACCTGCGGATGGCCACCAAGCTCTACGCGATCCTGCTGATCCCCGTGCTGGTCGCGCTCCTCCTGGGCGGCCTCCGCGTCTGGGGTTCCTACGACCGCTGGCAGGAGGCAGGCGACGCCGAGCGCATCGCCGAACTGGTGCGCGCCTCCACGGCCTACGGGCACGCGCTGATCGACGAGCGCGACCTCACGGCCCAACCGCTCCTGCGGGGCGACCAGTCGGCCGAGGCCGTCGCCGAGGCCAGGGCGGCCACCGACGCGGCGCGCCAGGAGTTCTCCGCTCGCGCGCAGGACGCCCCGGACACCGCGAGCCTGCGCCGCCGCCTCGCCGCCGTCGCCGAGGTCGAGCCCCAGCTCCAGCCGCTGCGCGACGCCGCCTACACCGACGACCTGCCGGGCGTGGCCACCGAGGAGGGCTACGTCGCCGTCCAGCACCCGCTGATGTCGTTCTCCAACGAACTCGGCCTGGGCTCCGACAACATCACCTCCTACGGCCGAACCGTCTACGCGATCTCGCTGGCCAAGGCCGCCAGCTCGCTGCAACGGTCCATCGGCACACACCTGTTGGTCGCGCCGGGCCCCGGCGAGCAGCTCACCGAGGCGCAGCTCACCGCCTTCGGCTCCTACGACTACCTGGAGAACATCGCCCGCGCCGAGTACACCGCCGCCGGCACCCCGGAGGACGCCGAGCGGCTGGCCGAGGCGATGGCCGCCGCCAACGACGCGGCCGCGGCCGGCGCCCCTGGCGCCCCCGACCTGCGGAGCATGGTCGAGCTGATCTCCTCCGGCGCCACCCCCGAGCAGCTGTCCGCCCAGGGGGTCACCGCGAACAGCTGGTTCCAGGCCGCCACCGCCGAGTTCGACGCCTACCGCGACATCGAGGTCAGCCTCGGCGACGAGGCGGTCGACGAGGCGTTGGACGTCGCGGGCGCCGCCAGGCGCGACATGATCGTCAACTCCGTCGCGGTGCTGGCCGCCGTCCTGCTCGCCCTGGTGCTCGCCGGCCTGGTGGCCCGCGCCATCAGCCGCGACATGCGCCAGCTCCGCGCCGCGGCCGCCGAGGTCGCCGAACAACGGCTGCCCGCGATGGTCCACCAGCTCTCCCGCACCCGCCCGGGCGACGTCGACACCGCGGTGGCCCCGATCAGCATCGTCGGGCGCGACGAGATCGGCGAGGTCGCCCGCGCGTTCGACCAGGTCCACCGGGAGGCCGTCCGCCTCGCCGCGGAACAGGCCCTGTTGCGCGGCAACGTGAACGCCATCTTCACCAACCTCTCCAGCCGCAACCAGGGACTGATCGAGCGCCAGCTCACCCTGATCAGCGAGCTGGAGAACCGCGAGGCCGACCCCGAGCAGCTCGAGCACCTGTTCAAGCTCGACCATCTGGCCACCCGGATGCGCCGCAACGGCGAGAACCTGCTGGTGTTGGCCGGCGAGGAGCCGGAGAACCGCTGGAACCAGCCGGTCGCGCTCGTCGACGTGCTGCGGGCCGCGGCCTCCGAGGTGGAGGCGTACGACCGGATCGAGATCTCCGGCGTCCCCGAGACCGAGATCCAGGGCTCGGTCGTCAACGACCTCGTCCACCTGCTGGCCGAGCTGCTGGAGAACGCCACGACGTTCTCCTCGCCGCAGACCAGGGTTCAGGTCACCGCCACCCGGCTGCCGGACGGGCGGATCATGGTCGAGATCCACGACAAGGGCATCGGCCTCACCCAGGAGGACTTCGCCGAGATCAACAAGCGGCTGGCCGAGCCGCCGGCCGTGGACGCCGCCGTCTCCCAGCGGATGGGCCTGTTCGTGGTCGGCCGGCTCTCGCTGCGGCACGGCATCCGCGTCCAGCTGCGGCCCTCGGGCGAACAGTCGGGCACCACCTCGTTGGTGATGCTGCCCGACACGTTGACGCTGGCGGGCGGCACCGGTCGGCGCCGCAAGCCCCCGCGCGACGAGGCCGTGCCCGCCCTCACTGCCGGCGGCTCGGTCGACGTCAGCGAGGCCGACCGCAGGGCCGCCGCCCGTGCCGCCGCCGAACTGGGCTTCGACGAGTCCCGGTACGGGAGCCCCGGCGACACCATCGAACTCGACCCGGTCGGCCGCTCGCTGCTGCGCGGTGGGCGCCGGGTGGCGCTCGATCCGGCCGGCGCGCCCCCGGCGTCCGCGGCCGACCCCGGCACGCCTCCCGCGCCCCCCGCACCCCAGCCCACCGGGCGGCACGCGGCCGGGCCGTCGGCCGAAGGGCGGCCCGAGGCCGGCCCCGTGCCATACCCCGGGTATGGTGAACCGGCCGACGCACCACCGGTGTTCGGCGGTTTCGCGCCGACGGCGGAATCTCAACTCGGAGGTCCCGCCGGCGCCCAGCAGCGCGTAGGCTTCACTGCACCAGACCAGGTCGCGGCGCAGTACCCCGCGACCACCAGCGCGGGGCTACCCCGCCGGGACCGACAGTGGCAGCCCGAGGAGGATTCGGCACAGCGACCGCGGGAAGAGGCTCCGGCGTCGTCGACGTCGGACGAGGTGCGATGGGATCGCGGACCACGCCGCGAGGAGCGCACCGGCGGTACCACGTCCTCGGGGCTCCCGAGGCGAGTGCCCCGGGCCAACCTGACGGAGCACCCCATACCGGAGCCGAAACCCGGCGGTCCTCAGATATCCCGGGACCCGAACGACGTCCGCGGCCGGCTCAGCAGCCTGCGCCGCGGGGTGGAGCAGGGCCGCGGCGCGGGGAAGAGCCGCGACGCGCAGAACGACGAACGGGGCTCAGGCCCCGGTCACACCTACGATCAGGAGCGTTAGTGTGAGCCCGATGAGCCAGGCGGCGCAGAACCTGAACTGGTTGATCACCAGTTTTGTGGACAACACCCCTGGGGTGTCGCACACGGTGGTGGTTTC
>NZ_BAAGPR010000237.1:0-3563 GCF_054783955.1 Streptomyces mayteni
AAATCTGGCATTGACTATTTGGCACGCTGTTGAGTTCTCAAGGAACGGACGCTTCCTTCGGTTCCCTCTCGGGTTCCTCCGGGCTTCCCTTCGGTGTCTCCGACTCTACCACGTCTTTCGCGTCCGATTTTCTCGAACTCGGGTTTCGCCAGAGAGGGTTGCTCGCCTTCTTGGAGTTCCCTCTCGGGAGTTCCTTTCCGGGCAAGCTCGAAGGACCTTACGGACCTGCTTCGGCAGTGTCAAGTTGAGACCTCCCAGGCCACAACGGGGGTCGCCGGCCGGTGACTCGGGGCGGGTCGGGCCGGATGGCCGGAGAAAACCGGTGGCCCGGCGTCGCGGGGGCTCGTTAGGCTCGCGGGCTTTGGTCGGACCACGGGTGCGGCGAACTCAGGGACGGGGGACGGCGGATGGGCACGTCCGGGCTGTACCGGGCGGTTTCGGTCAGTAGCTTTAAGCGCTACGCCACGTATCGGGCGGCGACGGCCGCCGGGGTGTTCACCAACACCGTCTTCGGCTTCGTTCTCGCCTACACCTACATCGCGCTCTGGGAGCAGCGGCCCGGGCTCGGCGGCTACGACCAGGCGGAGGCGCTGACGTTCGTCTGGGTCGGTCAGGCGATGATCGGGGCCATGGCGCTGCTCGGCGGCGGGTTCCAGGTCGAGCTGGAGGAGCGGATCCGCACCGGGGACATCGCCATCGACCTCTACCGGCCGGCGGATCTCCAGCTGTGGTGGCTGGCCTCCGAGTTGGGGCGTGGCGCGTTCCAGGTACTGGGGCGTGGCGTCGGCCCGATGGTGGCCGGCTCCTTCGCCTTCGAGTTGGCGCTGCCGTCGAGCCCGCTGACCTGGCTGTGGTTCCTGCTGGCCGTCGGGCTCGGGATCGTGGTGAGCTTCGCGCTCGGCTTTCTGGTGGCGCTGGCCACCTTCTGGTTGCTCGACGGGGCCGGGATGAGGATGGTCTCCACCCTCTCCTCCATCTTCTTCTCGGGGATGCTGCTGCCGTTGACCGTCTTCCCCGGCGGGTTCGGCGAGGTGGTGCGGTGGCTGCCGTGGTCGGCGATGCTCCAGGTGCCGGCCGACGTGCTGCTCGGCCAGCACACCGGCGTCGGCCTCCTCGGGGTGCTCGGCTTCTCGGCGGCCTGGGCCGTGGTGCTGCTGCTGGTGGGCCGGGCGTTGCAGGCCGCGGCGACGCGGAGGGTGGTGGCCCAGGGTGGTTGACGGGCTGCGGGCCTACGGGCTGATCGTCGCGATGTGGGTGCGGTCGACGATGACGTACCGGACGTCGTTCGTGCTGGTGACGCTGGGCACCGCGCTGATCTCGCTGCTGGACTTCGTGGCCGTCCTGATCATGTTCGCGCACGTGGACATGCTCGGCGGGTTCACGGTGGGCGAGGTGGCACTGCTCTACGGCACGTCGAGCCTGTCGCTGTCGATCGCGCACCTGGCGATGGGCGAGGTGGACCGGATCGGGTCGCGGATCAGGGACGGTTCGCTGGACACCATGCTGGTGCGGCCGGTGCCGATCTTCCTCCAGGTGGCCGCCGACCGGTTCGCGCTGCGCCGGATCGGGCGGGCGTTGCAGGCCTTCGGGGTGCTGGTGTGGGCGGTGTGGACGCTCGACCTGGCGTGGTCGGTGGGCCGGGTGGGGCTGTTGGTGATGATGGTGGTCTGTGGGGCGGCTATCTTCGGGGCGCTGTTCGCGCTGGGGGGCGTGTTCCAGTTCTGGGCGCAGGACGCGGCCGAGGTGCAGGCGGCCTTCACGTACGGCGGGAACACGCTGTTGCAGTATCCGCCGTCGATCTTCGGGCGGGAGCTGGTGCAGGGGGTGACGTTCGTGGTGCCGCTGGCCTTCGTGAACTGGCTGCCGGCGCTGCGTCTGTTGGGGCGGGACGACCCGCTGGGGCTGCCCGGCTGGGTGGACTTCCTGTCGCCCGCGGTGGCCGCGGCGATGTGCGGGCTGGCGGCGCTGGCCTGGCGGGTGGCGGTGCGGAGCTATCGCAGTACCGGAAGTTGAGAGGGGTCGGAGGGTGACGGAGGCAGTGTCGGAGGACGAGGTGGACGACGTGGTGGAGGACGAGGCGGTGATCGAGCTCGCCGACGTGGCGAAGGTGTTCCGGGTGCGGCGGCGGGTGGGTCGGCTGCGCCGGGTGCGGGAGGAGGTGCGGGCGGTCCGGGGCATCTCGTTCCGGGTGGCGCGCGGCGAGATGGTGGGCTACATCGGTCCGAACGGGGCCGGGAAGTCGACCACGATCAAGATGTTGACGGGGATCCTGACGCCGAGCGGCGGCCGGGTGCGGGTCGCCGGGATCGACCCCTCGCGGGAGCGGACGCGGCTCGCCCGGCGGATCGGGGTGGTGTTCGGGCAGCGGACGACGCTGTGGTGGGACCTGCCGCTGCGTGACTCGTACGCGCTGGTGCGGCGGATGTACCGGGTGCCGGAGGCGCGGTTCCGGGAGAACCTGGCGCGCTGCGTGGAGCTGCTGGATCTGGAGCCGCTGCTGAACGTGCCGGTGCGGCAGCTGTCGCTTGGGCAGCGGATGCGGGGGGACATCGCGGCGGCGTTGCTGCACGACCCCGAGGTGCTGTACCTGGACGAGCCGACCATCGGGCTCGACGTGATCAGCAAGGCGAAGGTGCGGGGCTTTCTGCGTGACCTGAACGCGGAGCGACGGACGACGGTTCTGCTCACCACCCACGACCTGACCGACATCGAGCAGTTGTGCTCGCGGGTGATGGTGATCGACCACGGGCGGCTGATGTACGACGGGGCGTTGGCCGGGCTGCACCAGGTGGGCGAGAGCGAGCGGACGCTGGTGGTGGACCTGGCGCGGGAGCTGCCGCCGATCGAGGTGGCGGGGGCGCGGACGGTGCGGGTGGAGGGGCCCAGGCAGTGGCTGGCCTTCCCGGCCTCGGCGAGCGCGGCGCCGTTGGTGGCGGCGGTGGCCGAGGGCTACCCGCTGGTCGACCTGTCGGTTCGGGAGCCGGACATCGAGGACGTGATCGCGCGGATGTACGCCCTGGGGTCGGCCGGAGCGGAGAGGGTGGGGTAGACCCCACCCTCCATACGGTCGTGTGCACCATCGTGCCGACCCCCCGCTGAACGGCACTGTTTTCCGCGTACCTGACGGATGCAGTGCGAGCAGTTTCAGCAGAGGAGTTCGACCGTGGCAACGGCTGTACCGATTTCTTCCACCGGACGTTCCGGGGCCATGACGACGGTCGCCGCGCGGGCCGAGGGGGTCGTCAAGGCGTACGGCGCCGGGGAGACGCGCGTGGTGGCGCTCGACCGCGTCACCATCGACGTCCGGCGGGGCGAGTTCACGGCGATCATGGGGCCCTCGGGTTCCGGCAAGTCGACGTTGATGCACTGTCTCGCGGGTCTGGACACGGTGACGAGTGGGCGGATCTGGATCGGGTCGACGGAGATCACCGGTCTCAAGGACAAGAAGCTCACCAAGCTGCGCCGCGACCACATCGGGTTCATCTTCCAGGCGTTCAACCTGCTGCCCACGCTCAACGCGATCGAGAACATCACGCTCCCGATGGACATAGCCGGCCGCAAGG
>NZ_BAAGPR010000238.1:0-3359 GCF_054783955.1 Streptomyces mayteni
CGGCGACCGTGCCCGGCAGCGCCAGGGCGAGCCGGCCGGCCGCGGCGGCCCGGGCGGTGCGGCGGCGCAGCAGGTGGATCGGGGGCTGGGCCGCCTCGTCCGCGGCGAGGGCCGGCGGCACGGTTTCCGGCGCGGCGGCCTCGGCCGTGGGCAGGTCGCCGCGTTGCAGCCGGTCGTACCCCAGGTCGACGCGGCCGGCGGGGTCGGGGAGCCGCAGCCCCTGGCCCTCGTCGCCCGGCGGGCGGCCCACGGCCAGCAGCCGCAGTTGGGGGTGCGGCCCGGGGGTCAGCCGGCCGATGACGCGGAGCCGCAGCCCCGGGGCGGCGGCGAGCAGCCGCAGGTTGTCGCGGTGGGCGAGCGCCGGGTCCTCGTCGGCGACGGTGAGCCTGATCCGCACCCCAGCGCAGTCGGCCAGCAGGACGTGGCCACCGGTGGCGCGGAGCGGGCGGCGGCACGGCTCGTCGAGGAACAGCAGGTCGGGGCCCGGCGAGCGCCGCGCCTCGGGGAGCGCGGCGGCCTCCAGTGCCCTGGCGGCCTGGCGGTGCGGCGGCTCGGCCCAGAACCGGGCGAGCGGCGGCTCGTGCCAGCCGGCGCCGGCCGCCTGGACGGCGCGCACGCCGGCGCCGGCGCCGAGCCGGCCGTCGGGCGAGACGGTGGCGCCGGAGACGACGAGGCCGGCCCGGGCCAGCCGGCGGTGGGTCAGGGCCGCGTCGCCGGGGCGCACGGTGCGCTTCACGGCGCCGGCCGCCGGGTCGGCGCCGCCGGGGGCCACGTCGGGCACGCGGAAGAGCCGGCCCTCGGTGTCCGCCGTCCAGGTGACGACGCCGGCGTGGCCGCTGCCGGCGAGCACCGGCTCGCTGAACAGGCCGTAGAGCCGCAGCGAGCCGCCCGGCAGGTAGGGGCGGCGGGCGAGGCCGCGCAGCTCGGCGAGCCGGGGGCCGGTGGCGTGGCCGAGGCCGTGCGCCGTCGACAGCAACTCGCGCAGCTCCTCGACGAGGTCGGCGAGCCGGTACGCCGGGTCGGCGGCGCCGGCGGCGCGCAGCCGGGCGGCGGAGGCGACGGCGACCGCGGCGGGGCGCGGCAGCCCGGCCAGCCTGGCGGCGTGGGCGGCCCCGAGCAGCTCGGCCTGGACGACGGCGCCGGCCCCGTCCACGCCGGCCTCCAGCGCGGCGACGCCGGCGGCCCACAACTCCGCGGCCGCCGCCAGCTGTTGGGGCGTGGCCGGCGGGATGTCCGGGGCCGCGGTCGGTTGGACGGCCCGGGGATCGGCCGGCTCGGGCGCGGGGTGGTCGTCGTCGGCCGGCGGCCCCTCCCCGGCGGCGGCGTCCGCCGCGACGGGCGCGGCGCAGGCGGCGGCCGGTCGGTGCACGCAGCCGGGGGCGAGGAGGCAGCCGCAGCGGATGGCGACGACGTCGGTCACGCTGCCGCCGGCGGCCCGCAGTTCGAGCGTGGTCTCGTCGTCCACGGCGATCCGGTAGACGTCGCCGTCCCGGCTGACCGGCCGGGCGGCCAGCTTGGCGGTCGCGGCGTCGAGGCGTTTGCGCAGCCGGGGGCTGAGGTCGGCCACCAGCCTGGCGGTCACCTCCGGGGCCACGGGGGGCAGGGCCTGCGTGTCGGTCACCTGATCTTCTCTCCTACCCAGCGGGCGAGTTCGAGCGGGCTGAGCGCCGCGACCGGCATGCCGGCCGCCACCAGCTGCCCGGCGACGCCGGTGCTGTACCGGGGCCGACCGGCGTCGTCCAGGCTGGCGCAGCCCAGCACGTGGCAGCCGGCGGCGGCCAGGCCGCGCACCTCGGCGAGGAGGCCGCCGAGCGGATAGCCCTCCTCGAAGTCGCTGACGACGACGACCAGGGTGCGGGAGGGCGCCGTCACCAACGTGCGGGCGTGCCGCAGCGCGGCGGCGATGTGGGTGCCGCCGCCGACCCGCACCTCGAGCAGCAGCGACAGGGGGTCCTTGACATGGCCCGAGAGGTCGACCACCTCGGTCGAGAACGCCAGGAAGTGGGTGGTGAGTGTGGGGACCCCGGCGAGCACGGCGGCGGTGAGCGCGGACCAGATGGTGGACGACTCCATCGAACCTGACACGTCGGTGACGATGATCAGCCGCCAGTCGGCGGTGCGGCGGGCGCGGGTGCGGAAGACGGGGCGCTCGGGGATGACCTGGATCGCGCCGTCAGGACCGCGCCTCGCGGTGGGCAGGTTGGCGCGCACGGTCCTGCCGAGGTCGAGCGGGCCGCCGGGGCGGCGGCTCGGCCGGGGCAGGGCGGCGCCGGTGAGGGCGGGGCGGAGCCTGGTGGCCAGGGCGCGGGTGAGCTCGGCGACCAACCGCCGGACCAGCGGGCGGAGTTGGGCCAGCCGGGCCTCCGGGAGGCCGCCGGCGTGACGCAGCACGGTGCGGAGCAGTTCGACGGAGGGGCGGACCCGGTCGGGGTCGAGCGCCAGCGCGGCCTCGCCGCGGCCGGCGGCCGCGGCGGCGGCCAGCACCTCCTCGCGGATGCCGGGCCCGAACAGCGCGGCCAGCTCCGCCGACCACTCGCGGACGCTCGGGTACGGCGTCTCGCGCCCACCGCCGCCACGGCCGCCCGGCAGGTCGCCCCTGGCGCCCTCGCCGCGGCCGGCGCCGTAGAGCTCGTCGAGCGCGGTGGCCAACGGGACGGCACCCGCCGCGAGCCGCCCGCCCGGCCGCCCGAGCACCAACCGCCACCGGTCGCCCGCGGCGAGCCCCCCGGCCACCTGCGGCGGCTCCCCCGACGACGTGTGCCCCCCGTTCTGGCGGGCCGAATCCGCCGGCAGCGGCACCTCTGCCGGCGACGAAGTCGCCATCCCGGCCGGGACGCTGGCCTGGCCGGCCGGGCCAGTGCCACCCGACTCGGCGCGAGGCCCGCCAGTTGACGCCTCCGCACCGCCGGGCACTGCCGTCGCGCCCTCCCCCGGGCCGGTAGCGGGCGCCGCCGCCCCCGCACCGGAGGCGTCGGCGTCGGGGCCGGCCGGGTCGGTGCCGCTCGGGCGCGCCGGCGACGACGCGACGTTGGCGGAACCTGCGACGGCGCCCGGACCGCTTGCCGCACCAGGCGTGGGCTGGCCCCCTGTCGCCCCGGCGACGCTGTCCAGCGAAACATCGGCCGTCGTGCCCTCGCCCAGGCCGGTGCCCGGCGTCGCTGCCCCCTCATCGGCCGTGCCGGCGCTGTCCCCCTGACCACCGACCGCGCCCGACACGGATCGGCCGTCCGGCGAAACATCGGGAGTCCCCGCGACGTCCAGGGCCGCCGAGGCGGACATGTCGGCGCCGGCCGCCCCGGCACGGGGGCCCGGAGCGTGCGGCTCCGGGCCGCCCCGCGGCGGGCCGCCGGGGCTCTCCG
>NZ_BAAGPR010000239.1:0-3035 GCF_054783955.1 Streptomyces mayteni
GCCGTGTCGACGAACGGCCTGCCTGCCAAGGCAGCCGTGCCGGCGGAGCCGGTCGCGGCCGCCGGGGAGGCGGGGGCCGGACCTGCCGCGGCGGCCGAGCGGGCCGCAGCGCTGGCGGAGCCTTCGGTTCCGGCCGAGTTGGAGGCGTGGTGCGCCGAGTTGGGGCGGCTGATCGGGCGGTCCACCGCCGTGGCGGTGGACGTTCGGCCGCTCGGCGTCCGGGACGCGTTCCGTGCCGCGCCGCACCCGGCGCGCGGCGTCCCGGTGCGGCTCTACGGCCGGCATGCCGTCGTCGGGCCAGCATCCGGCGCCGCCGGTCTCGCAGCCTGTCCGCACTGTCTGGAGCGCCGCTGGCAGGCCGTCCGCTCGGTGGCGCTGCGCGAGGCCGTGGAGTTGGGTGGGGAGACCCTGGCCGCCGGCCGGCCGCCGTACGTCACGCCGTTCGCCGCCGACGCGCTGGCCGCCGTCGTCGAGGTGGCGGCCCGGCGGGCCGGCGTCGTGCACCTCGTCGACCTGGCCGAGCTGACCGTGCGCCGCTACCCGCTGCTGCCCGACCCGGAGTGCCCGGGCTGCGGCCACCAGGAGCCGGACACCGCCGAGGGCGCCGCCCGCACGCTGCGGCTGGCCGAGCCGGCGCCCAAGCACCGGCCGGGCTCTTTCCGGGTGCGGGAGCTCGGCTCCTACCACCTGCCGACCGACGCCTACGCCAACCCGGTCTGCGGCGCGCTGGGTCCGAGCGTCGTCTACGACGTCTCCTCCACCTCCACGTCCGCCACGATCGGCTGCTTCTCGCTCCGCTCGGGGGACTACCTGCGCGAGACGTTCTGGGGCGGGCACGCCGACCGGTTCGGCGACAGCGTGCGGATCGGGATCCTGGAGGGTCTGGAGCGGTACGCCGGGATGCGGCCGCGCACCCGGGCCAGCGCGGTGCGGGCCAGCCTGGCCGAGCTGACGGCCGACGGCGCCGACGCCGTCGACCCGCGTGAGTGCGGCCTGTACGCGCCGGAGTTCCACGCCGCCAACCCGCATGTCGCGCCGTTCACGCCGGAACGGGAGATCGCCTGGGTCTGGGGCTACTCGCTGGGCCGGGAGCGTCCGGTGCTGGTGCCCGAGGTGCTGACCTACTACCACACCCCCGGGCTGGCCGGCCGGTTCGTGCAGGAGAGCTCCAACGGCTGTGCGTCCGGCGGCAGTCTGGCGGAGGCCGTGTACTTCGGCCTGATGGAGGTGATCGAGCGGGACGCGTTCCTGCTCACCTGGTACGGGCAACAGCCGCTGCCCGAGATCGACCCGGCGAGCAGCGCCCGCGCCGCCACCCGGCAGATGGTGGACCGGCTCGCCATGTACGGCTACGAGGCGCGGTTCTTCGACGCCGCGCTGACCTTTCCGGTGCCGGTGGTGGCGGGCGTGGCGGTGCGGCAGGACGGCGGGCCCGGCCGGATGTGCTTCGGCGCCGGCGCCGGGCTCGACCCGGAGGCCGCGCTGGCCTCGGCGCTGTGCGAGATCGCCACCGACGCCGTCAACCTGCCGGGCCGCACCGAGCGCGAGGAGACCCGGCTGCGCGCCATGGCCGCCGACTTCGACCAGGTGGCGGCGCTGCACGACCACCCGCTGGTCTACGGGGTGCCGGAGATGGGCCGGC
This sequence comes from Streptomyces mayteni, assembly GCF_054783955.1. Lineage (NCBI taxonomy): Bacteria > Bacillati > Actinomycetota > Actinomycetes > Kitasatosporales > Streptomycetaceae > Streptomyces > Streptomyces mayteni. The sequence goes on from NZ_BAAGPR010000239.1 coordinate 1,643, forward strand.
ACGCCGACTTCCTGCTGGGCGCGCCCGGCGCGGCGCGGCCGGAACGGCACGCGCTGACCGAGCGGTTCGGCCCGGGTCGGACGCTCGCGCCCGCCGACGACCTGCGGGACGACGTGCGGGGCTGCGTGGCGGCCGTCGCCGAGGCCGGGTTCGAGGTGGTCGTCGTCGATCAGACCATGCCGGGGCAGCGGGAGTTGGGGCTGCACACGGTCGGCGTGCTGGTGCCGGGACTGCTGCCGATCGACTTCGGCTGGCGCAGGCAGCGGGCCCTGACCATGCCGCGGCTCCGCACCGGCCTGCGGGCGGCGGGGCTGCGCGACCGCGATCTGACGCCCGCCGACCTCAACCCCGCCCCACACCCGTTTCCGTGACCGACGTGCCAGAGACCCACGAGGGGGCAGGAGAAACATGGGATACGCCCATGAGTACGCCACCGCGATCATGCATCGCGGGCGCATCCCGATGGAGCCGGCCGACTACGTGCCGAACTGGGCCGACGGGCCCCGCAAGAGCAAGTACTACCCGGGGTCGGAGCGGCTGCCGCTGCCCGTGGACGGCGGCTACCCGGCCGCCGCGACGGTGGGCCGCGGGCTGACCGACGCGGACGAACCGGCCGCCGACGGCTGGGCGTTCGACCTGCCGACGCTCTCCGGGCTGCTGCTCGACTCGTACGGGCTCACCGGCCGCCGGCTCGGCGTGCAGGCCAACACCGACCTGGACGCGCTGCCGTGCTACCCGCTGGCCAACTGGTCGCGCGGCACGGCATCCGGCGGCGGGCTCTACCCGGTCTCGGTCTACTGGGTGAGCGGGGCGAGCGGCCCGCTGGCACCCGGCGTGCACCACTACTCGCCGCGCCACCACGCGATGCGGCGGCTGCTCACCGGCGACGTCACCGGCGAGGTGCGGGCCGCGCTCGGCGACGCGGCGCCCGGCCAGGAGACCGACCAGTACCTGGTGCTCGGCGTCAAGTACTGGCAGAACTCGTTCAAGTACAACAGCTTCTCCTTCCACGCCGTCTCGATGGACGTGGGGGCGCTGCTCGGCACCTGGCGGATGTGGACGCGGGCCCGTGGCGGCGCGCTGGCGCCGGCGCTCTGGTTCGACGAGGCGCGGCTGGCCCGGCTGTTGGGCGTGCGGGGCGAGGAAGAGGGCGTCTTCGCCGTGGTCCCGCTGCCCTGGACCCCCGCCAACCCTTCCACCAACCGGCCCACGGCCGAGCCCACTTCGGCGTCGGTGGCCCGGCGCGACGAGGAACGGTCCCGCCGGGTGCTGGAGTTCGCGGCGCTGCGGACGATGCAGCGCACCACCTCGGCCGAGGCCGCCGACCGGCCGGCGCCCGGCGCGCTGGCGCCCGCCGCCGCGCTGCCGGCCTCGCCCGAGCGGCCGGCCAGGC
>NZ_BAAGPR010000242.1:0-2752 GCF_054783955.1 Streptomyces mayteni
TCGGCCGCGGACGGCGAGCGGCAACGCCGCCGCAGGGAGCGCACCTCGCGACGCCACACGCCGGCCGCAGGCCAGGGCGGCCGGGCCGGGCGCCGGGCCTTGGCCGGCGGTGCCGGGCTGCGGCCGACCCAGCCTCCGGCGCGAGACGCGGCGCAGCCGCGAACCCGCGTAGCGGGCGCGGGTGGCGAGCGGCGCGGGCGTCTGGTCGACGGCAGACACCACCGCCGCCCGCCGGAGGCGGGCGGCGGTGCGCAGCGGTCCGGTCAGCGGCGCAGGCGGCGGTGGCGGCGCCACCAGAGCAGGGCCACGTACCAGGCGAACCGAAGGGGGCCGCCCCGGCTGTAGGCGCGGGCGGCGCGGTAGAGGAGGGCCGCGGTGGAGGCCGCGCGCCAGCGCATACGGTCGCGGCGAGGACGGCGGCGCGGCGACGTGCCCGCCGCGCGCCGGCGCGCGCGGTCGCGGTGAGGACGGTGGCGCGGCAACATGTGCCACCGCCTACTGACGGAGCCGGTAGCCGAGGAGGCCGAGGCCCAGGCCGAGGCAGGCGAGGCCCGCGCCGAGTGGCAGGACCGGGGGGACCTCGCCGCCGCGGCGGGCCGCGGCGGGGGCCGGTTCGTCGAGGTCACGGACGGGGCCCGGCGTCGTCGGGGCCGGTTCCCACCACAGGATCGGCTGGTCGGCCGCCGATGGCCGGTCCTCCTCGTGGTCCTCCACGGCCGGCGGCGGGCTCGCCGCGACGGCCGGCTGGGGCAGAAGGGGCGCCGCGACCACTGCCACGGCCACTGCGTAACCCGCCCACACCCTCACTGGCCCGTTCCCTCACGCTCTGTCCGATGATGCAACCGATACTGTTACCAGCGTCACATATCATCACAAAAGCCGCATCCGGAACGAGAGATGGCTCAGCGTGTCAGCACGATCTTCCCGACATGGCCGCTCTCCTCCAGCACCCGGTGCGCGTCGGCCGCCGCCGGCAGCGGCAGCTGCCGGTCGACCACCGGCCGCAGCCGGCCGTCCGCGAACATCGGCCAGACGTGCTCCCGTACGGCCGCCACCACGGCCGCCTTCTCGGCCACCGGCCGAGCCCGCAGCGACGTCGCCGTGACCGAGGCCCGCTTCGCCATCAGCCGCCCCAGGTTGATCTCGGCCTTGACGCCGCCCTGCATGCCGATGATGGACAGCCGGCCGCCCGTCGCCAGCGCGTCGATGTTCCTGGCCAGGTACCTGGCCCCGACGATGTCGAGGATCACGTCCGCGCCCCGCCCCTCCGTGGCGGCGGAGAGCTCGGCGACGAAGTCCTGCTCGCGGTAGTTGATCAGCACCTCGGCGCCCAACTCCGCGCAGCGCGCCAGCTTCTCGTCGCTGCCGGCCGTCACCGCGACCCGGGCCCCGGCCGCCCGGCCCAGCTGGATCGCCATGGTGCCGATGCCGCTGCCGCCGCCGTGCACCAGCAGCGTCTCGCCCGGCCGCAGCCCGGCGCCGAGGAAGACGTTGGACCACACCGTGCACACCACCTCGGGCAGCGAGGCGGCGGTGACCAGGTCCATCCCGGCCGGGACCGGCAGCAGCTGCCCGGCCGGGACCGCGACCAGCTCCGCGTAGCCGCCGCCGACCAGCAGCGCGCACACCTCGTCGCCGACCCGCCAGTCCCCCACGCCGTCCCCGACGGCGACGACCCGCCCCGCGCACTCCAGGCCCGGGTAGGGCGAGGAGCCACGGGGCGGGTCGTAGAAACCCTGCCGCTGGAGCACGTCGGCCCGGTTGACCCCGGCCGCCGCCACCTCGATCAGGACCTCACCGGCCGACGGCTCGGCATCCGGCACTTCCGCCCACACCAACGCCTCGGGACCACCGGGCGCGGCAATCGTGATCGCATGCATGGACGAGACGCTACCGCCAGGCCGCCGCCCGACACGGTGTCAGGAGAACGTCAGGACGAGAAGAACAGTCCGGCCATGCCGCCCTTGCGGCGGTGGTGACCCTGGTGCCCGTAGTGGCCGCCGCCGTGGGGGGCGCCCCAGGCCGGGCCCGGCTGCTGGTAGTGCTGCTGCGGCGCCGGGGCCGGCGGGGGCGGCGGGGCGGCCTGCGCCGACCACTGCGACTCGAGCTGGGTGATGTGCTCCAGCTCGCCGTAGTCGAGGAAGATACCCCGGCAACCGCTGCACTGCTCGATCTGGACCCCGCTGCGGTTGAACGTGTGCATCGGCGCACGGCACTTGGGACACTGCATCTTCGGCTCCATCGGCTCAGCGGACGACTGGATGTCCCGTTCACCCTACGACAGGGCCTCGATTCGCCGGCAGGAGTCGACGAACGCCGCCCCCTCCGCGGTCAGCGGCCGGCCCGACAGCAGGGCGCGGGCGGCGAGTTGGGCGGTGAGCGCGCGGGCAGGACCGTCCAGCCAGCCGGGCCACGGCTCGGCCACGCCGTAACCGGCCAGGAAGCGGCGCCAGTCGGCCTCCGGCACCAGCCCTGCCGCGTACCAGGCCGCGGGTCTCGCCAGGTCCCAGGCGGGGTCGCCGACCCCGAGGTCGTCCACGTCGATCAGCAGCAACCCACCGTGCGCAGGGTCGGTCACCAACTGCCCGAAGTGGAAGTCGCCGTGACAGAGCGTCCGCCGCGGTCCCCGGTCGGGGGCGCTCGCCAGCACCCGCTCGACGGCCCGGATCTCCTACGACCCGGCCGCGCCCGGCGCGGCCGCCAGCGCGGCCAGCGCCTCGGCGGCCCGCTCCGGGCCGCCGGCGGCCGGCTG
>NZ_BAAGPR010000243.1:0-2726 GCF_054783955.1 Streptomyces mayteni
GCGGCGCCTGACATGCCGCTCCGCGGCGTGGGGTAACGCGGCGAGGTGCCGTAGCTGGCGTCGCGGCCCCACGAAGATCCGGAAGACAGGCCCTAGCGGGGCGACGCCCCCAGCTCGGCGAGCACCGCGTCGGTGAAGGGCGGCCACGCCTCGGCCGCCCAGGGGCCGAACTGGCGGTCGGTGAGGGCGACGCAGGCCGCGCCGGCCGCCGGGTCGACCCAGAGGAAGGTGCCCGACTGGCCGAAGTGGCCGAAGGTCGCGGGCGAGGAGGTGGCGCCCGTCCAGTGCGGGGACTTGTGGTCGCGGATCGAGAAGCCGAGGCCCCAGTCGTTGGGCCGCTGGTGCCCGAAGCCCGGGAGGACACCGGCGAGGCCGGGGAAGACCACGCTGGTGGCCTCGGTCAGGGTCTCGGCGGCCAGCAGCCGCGGGTGCAGCAGCTCGGCGGCGAAGCGTATGAGGTCGTCGACGGTGCTGGTGGCGGCCCAGGCGGGGGAGCCGGCGAGCGCCGTGCCGGCCATGCCGAGCGGTTCGAGCACCGCCTCGCTCAGGTACTGGGCGAACGGCATCCCGGTGACCTTGGCCACGTGCTCGCCCAGCACCTCGAAGCCGGCGTTGGAGTAGAGCCGACGGGTGCCGGGCGCGGCCGCCACCCGGTGTTCGTCGAAGGCGAGCCCGGAGGCGTGGGCCAGCAGGTGGCGGACGGTGGAGCCGGGCGGCCCGGCCGGCTCGTCCAGCTCGGTGGCGCCCTCCTCGACCGCGATCAGCACCGCGTAGGCGGCCAGCGGCTTGGTGACCGAGGCGAGCGGGAAAGGCCGGGCCGCCGGGCCGCGCACCGCGCGGCGCCCGTAGCCCGTGACCACGCCCGCGGCCGCCGTCTCGACGGGCCAGCCGTCGATCAACTCCAGGCTTCGCATGCCTCCGAGCCTAAGCGCTCGGCCGCGCGGGCCGAGGGCCGGGAGGGGGTACGAGAGGTACCACAGCGAGGGGGAGAGGAATGGAGGTTTCCGTTTTTATCGATGGAGACTTGCTTGGAGTGCACTCCAAGCTCTTAGCGTTCGGGTATGACCCTGACGCAGCGACTGACACCACCAGGACCTGGCGACGAGCACGTCGGCGACGCCGCCCAGGACGACTCCTGCGTGTCCGTGGAACGCGCGCACCCCAGGCCGGACGGGCAGGACCGCTACACCATCAGCGAGGTGGCCGCGCACACCGGGCTCAGCGCGCACACGCTCCGCTGGTACGAACGCATCGGCCTGATGCCGCACATCGACCGTTCACACACCGGTCAGCGGCGATACAGCAACCGTGACCTGGAGTGGCTGGCGTTCGTCGGTAAGCTCCGGCTCACCGGCATGGCGGTCGCCGACATGGTTCGCTACGCCGAGCTCGTCCGGGAGGGGGACCACACCTACGACGAGCGGCGCGCGCTGCTCTGCGCCACCAGGGAGAACGTTCAGGCCAGGATCAGCGAGCTGCGGGATACGCTCGCCGTACTCAACTTCAAGATCGAGTTCTACGCAGAGGCCACCGCGGTATCGGAAAGGGCGCTTCACCCAGCATGAGTGACACCACGATCGACACTGTACGTCTCGGCGAGGGCGGCCCGGAGGTGGGCGTCCAGGGCCTTGGCTGCATGGGCATGAGCTTCGCCTACGGCCCCACCGACACGGACGAGGCGCGCGCCACGCTGGACCGCGCGCTGGAGCTCGGCGTCACCTTCTACGACACGGCCGACTTCTACGGCCTTGGCGAGAACGAGAAGTTCCTCGCCCCGTTCGTCCGCGCGCACCGCGACGAGATCACCGTCGCCACCAAGTTCGCGTTGCAGCTCGACCCGGCGGACCCGACCAAGCGGCTGATCAGGAACGACCGGCCGTACATCAGGCAGGCCGTCGAGGACAGCCTCGAGCGCCTGGAGGTCGACGTGATCGACCTCTACTACATGCACCGCAGGGACCCGGCGGTGCCGATCGAGGAGACCGTCGGCGCCATGGCCGAGCTGGTCGCCGAGGGGAAGGTGCGGTGGCTCGGGCTCAGCGAGGTCACCGGCGCGGAGCTGCGGGCCGCCCACGCGGTCCACCCGATCGCGGCCGTGCAGTCCGAGTGGTCCCTGTTCTCCCGGGACGTGGAGCGGACGGCGGTCCCGGCGGCCCGCGACCTCGGCGTGGCCTTCGTGCCGTACTCGCCGCTCGGCCGCGGCTTCCTGACCGGCTCGTTCACCGACGCCACGAAGGAGCTCGGGGCGGACGACTTCCGCCGCCAGCAGCCGCGGTTCGTCGGCGACAACGCCACCGCCAACCGCGTCCTGCTGGAGCCGATCCGCCGGATCGCGGAGGCCCACGACGCCACGCTCGGGCAGGTCGCGCTGGCCTGGGTGCAGCGGCAGGCCGACGTGTGGGGCCTGCCGGTCGTGCCGATCCCCGGCACCCGCCGGCCGACCCGGGTGACCGAGAACGCGGCGGCGACGCGGGTCGGCCTGTCGGCCGAGGAGCTCGCCGAGCTGGATGGGATTGCGGGCCGGGTGGTGGGTGACCGCTACGCGGACATGACCTTCTCGTCCGCCTCGCGCGACTGACCACCGACCGGCGGTTTTTCCCCCACCCACCCGCCCTTTCCGCTGCCGCGGCGCTGCCGCGCTGGGGGCGGGCGGCGGCCCGCGGGGGCCCAGACCGGGCGGCTCCGCCGCCTGGTCGGGGCCCCTGCGGCCGTGTCGGCCTGCGGCC
>NZ_BAAGPR010000244.1:0-2699 GCF_054783955.1 Streptomyces mayteni
GCCCGCCGCCGCGGCGAGCGCGGCGCCGATCGCCGCGTCGAGGCCGAGCGGCCCACCGGCCGGCGGCGGCACGTACCGCTCGATGTCGCGCTCGCGACAGACCACCTCGTGCCGCAGCGACTCGACGAGCGGCCTGGCCAGCGGGCCCGGCACCGGCGTGACCAGCCCGACCCAGAGGCTGGAGAGACGTGGCGTGAGCACCGGCACCGGCACGATCAGCCGCCGGGCAAGGCCGGCTTGGCGCGCGTAACGGCGCATCATGTCCTGGTAGGTCACGACGTCCGGGCCGCCGATGTCGAAGGCGCGGCTGACGTCCGCCGGCAGCCGCTCGCAGCCGACCAGCAGCCGCAGCACGTCGGCGATCGCGATCGGCTGCACGCGGGTGCGCACCCAGCTGGGCGTCACCATGGCCGGCAGCCGCTCGGTGAGGTGGCGCAGCATCTCGAAAGAGGCGGATCCCGAGCCGACGACGACGGCCGCGCGCAGCACGGCCGTCGGCACCCCGGAGGCCAGCAGCAGCCGGCCCACCTCGGCGCGGGAGCGCAGGTGCGGCGAGAGCTCGCGCTCGGGCACCCCGGCCGGGGTGAGCCCGCCGAGATAGACGATCCGCCGCACGCCGGCGTCCCGCGCCCGAGCGCCGAAGATCCGCGCCGCGCGCCGGTCGCGCGCCTCGAAGTCGTCACCGCCGCCGATCGAGTGCACCAGGTAGTAGGCGATGTCCACGTCGCGCAGCGCGCGCTCGACCGCGCCGGGGTCGAGGACGTCGCCGAGCACCGCGTCGACCTGATCCACCCAGCCGTGCGCGCGGAGCTTGTCCGGGGAACGCACCAGACAGCGCACCCGGTGCCCGGCCGCCAGCAGCTCGGGCACCAGCCGGCCGCCGACGTAGCCGGTGACGCCGACGACCAGGCACCTGGTCTCTCGCGGTGGGCTCATGCCGGCCACTGTTGGCGCGCCGGCCGGCCGCCGCAAGCGGGCGCGGGCCGCCCGGGGGTTGATGCAAACAGATTTGCATGAAAACCTAGCAATGCAACTACGCCCCGCTTCACTGCTTCTCGCGTCTCCTGGAATGGATGGAAGCGATGCCTGCCGCCCCCACCGCCCACTCCGCGACCCTGGCCATCGACGAGACCCTGCGGGCCAGGCGCGCCGCGGGAGAGCGCGTCCTGCACCTGGGTTTCGGCGAAGCCGGACTGCCCGTCCCTGAATCGGTCCTGACGGTGCTTCGGGCCGCCGCCGACCGCAACGGCTACGGCCCGGTCGCCGGCTCCCCCGAGGCGCGCGAGGCGGCGGCCGGCTGGTTCAGCCGGCGCGGCCTGGAAACGCGCGCCGCCCAGATCGTCCTCGCACCCGGCAGCAAGCCGCTCCTCTACGCGCTGCTCGCCGCCCTGCCGGGCGACGTGGTGCTGCCCCGCCCCGCCTGGGTCAGTTACGCGGCGCAGAGCGCGCTCGCCGGCAAGCGGGTGATCGGCGTCCCCGTCCCGCCGGAGGCCGGCGGGGTGCCGGAACCGGACGCCCTGGCCAGCGCGCTCCGCGCGGCCCCCGAGGCCGGCGTCCTGGTGCTGACCGTCCCCGACAACCCGACGGGCACCGTCGTCGGCCGCGACCGGCTGCGCGCCGTCTGCGAGGTGGCGGACCGCCACGGCCTGGCCGTCGTCGCCGACGAGATCTACGGCGAACTGCTGCACGACGGCGGCACCATCCCGCGCGCCGCCGCGTTCCTGCCGGAGCGCACCGTGGTCACCACGGGGCTCAGCAAGTCCATGGCCCTCGGCGGCTGGCGCATCGGCCTGGCCCGGGTGCCGGACAGCCCGTGGGGCGACGAGGTGCGGGCCCGGCTGATCGGCGTCGCGAGCGAGGTGTGGTCGGCGCTCGCCGCGCCGATGCAGGCGGTGGCGGCGTACGTCCTCGCCGACCCGCCCGAGGTGCGGTCCCACGTCGACGCGGCCCGCCGGCTGCACGGGACGGTGGCCCGGGCCGTGCACGACGAGTTCACGGCGATCGGCGCGGACTGCCGCCCACCGACGGCCGGCTTCTACCTCTACCCCGACCTCTCCCCCCGCCGCGGGGCGCTGGCCACGCACGGCATCACGGACGGCGCGTCGCTGGCCGCGGCCCTCCTCGACCGGCACGGCATCGGGGTCCTCCCCGGCCACGCCTTCGGCGACGCCCCCGAGGCGTTGCGCTTCCGCGCGGCCACCAGCCTGCTGTACGGCGACACGGCCGCCGAACGCTGGGAGACCCTGCGGTCGGCCACGCCACTCGACCTCCCGTGGGTCGCGGACGCGACGGCCCACCTGCGGCGGGCGTTGCGGGCCCTGACGGCCCACCACCCCTGACGGTCGCCGGCGGTTCTCCCCCACCCACCCGCCCCTTTCGCCGCGCCCCGCGCGGGTGGGCCTACGACCCCAGCCATCGGCCGGCCCTCCGTGTGGTTGGCCCCACCCGCCCGCCCCGTCCCGCGCCGCGCGCGGCACTGACCGCCACCGCGGTCGGGCCGGCGGCGACGCCGCCGAGTCATGCCCGGTACACCGGGCGGGCGGGCCGCCGGGGGTTCTCCCCCACCCTCCCGCCCTTTTCCCCGCGCTCCGCGCGGGTGGGCCTAAGGCCCGAGCCATCGGCCGGCCTGCGGCGGCTGCGCCGCCAGGCCGCGGCCGGCGCTCCGCGCAGGGTTGTTCCCCCCCCCCCCCCCCCCCCCC
>NZ_BAAGPR010000245.1:0-2669 GCF_054783955.1 Streptomyces mayteni
TCGGCCTGGCGGCCGTGCCGCGCCCACCCACCCGCCCTCGCGGGTGGCTTGCGCGGCAGCGGGCTGGCGGCCCGGCGGCGTAGCCGCCGCGGGCCGGGAGCACGTGCCCTCCGGCGGGGCGGAGCCCCGCGGGGCCTGGGCCCGTGGCCCGGAGGGCCGGGCGGCGCAGCCGCCCTCGGCCCCCGGGCCGGGGCCCCACCGCGCGCAGCGCGGAACAAAGGGCGGGTGGGTGGGGAAAACCCCGCGCGGAGCGCCGGGCGCCGCGGCCGCCCCAGAGCCCACCGCCGCCGGTCGGTTCCGGCCCGTCAGGGCCGGTACGCTCCGGTCTATGCCCCGCTCTGTCGCCATCGTCACGGATTCCACCGCGTATCTGCCGCCGACGGCGGTCACGACGCACGGCATCACCGTCGTCCCGCTGACCGTCGTCATCGCCGGCGAGGCGCTACCCGACGGCACCGGCGACTCGGCGCGGCGGCTCGCCGACGCGCTCCAGCAGCGCCAGCCGGTGACCACCTCCCGGCCCAGCCCCGAGACGTTCGCCGCCGCCTACCGGGCGGCGGCCGCGGCCGGCGCCGACGGGATCGTCTCGCTGCACCTGTCCGCCGAGATCTCCGGCACCCACGACGCCGCGGTGGTCGCTGCCCGCGAGGCCCCCGTGCCGGTGCGGGTCGTGGACAGCGGCCTGGTCGCGATGGCGCTCGGCTTCTGCGTGCTGGCCGCCGCCGAGGTGGCGGCGGCCGGCGGTTCGCTCGACGAGGCCGTGGCGTACGCGCGCAAGCGGGCCGAGGCCACCCGCTCGTACTTCTACGTCGACACCCTGGAGCATCTGCGCCGCGGCGGCCGGATCGGCACCGCCCAGGCCCTGTTCGGCTCCGCGCTCGCCGTCAAGCCGCTGCTCGAACTGGCCAACGGCCGGATCGAGTTGACCGAGAAGGTGCGCACCGCCTCGCGCGCCATAGCGCGGCTCGAGGAGTTGGCGGTCGCGCACGCCGGCACCGGTCCTGTGGACGTGGCCGTGCACCATCTGGCGGCCGAGGAACGGGCGGCCGGGCTCGCGGAGCGGCTGCGGGAGCGGCTTCCCGGCCTCGCCGAACTGCATGTCAGCGAGGTGGGCGCGGTGTTGGGGGCCCACACCGGGCCCGGACTGCTCGGCGCGGTGGTCGCCCCACGCTAGGGCCTGTCTTCCGGATCTTCGTGGGGCCGCGACGCCAGCTACGGCACCTCGCTGCGTTACCGAATCGCGCGAATACGGCCAAGTATGAGCTGCGATCCGGCGCCTTGCGATGCACCGCATCTGGGGGTACCTCCCAGGCCGCCAGGCCTGGGGGAGCCAAGGCCTGATCCACGAAGACCCAAAAGACAGGCCCTAGCTCCGGCCGGCCCCTTCACCCTCACGAGTGAGCAAGTTATCCACAAGTCCGAGATGATCCACAGAATCACAGCCCGTCCCGATGCGTCCGGGAAATCCGTTCTACCGTCCGGGACATGGAGACGAGAACGAGACGAGGGGCGCGGGCCAGAGGGCCGGCGGCGGGCCGCGGTCCTGGTGAGGGCGGCCGGGGCGGGCCGGGGCGGCGGCGGGCGGCGCGGCGGGCCGCGGTGTTGGCCAGGGCCGAGGCGCTGTTCTCCCCGGAGCTGACCTGGGCCACCGGGCAGTTGACGGTGCCGGCGCACGGCTGGCGGGTGGTGCCACGGGCCGGCACCGACGACCCACCACCACCACCAGCACCACCTGCGGACGAGTCCTCACCGGCCGGCGCCTCGCCGTGGCGGCGGGCCCGGCTGGCGGCGGGGGAGCGGTGGCCCACGTGGCTGCGGCCACGGTGCGGGCTCGAACCACGCACCCTCTCCGCACTCGCCGTGCTGCTGCTGGTCGCGGCCGGCTTCGCCGTCCACCACTTCTGGACGGGCCGGCCCCAGGCCGTCACCGTCGCCACCTCGAACCCCCCGGCCGCGGCCACCGACGCGCCCACCGACGGCCCCACCAGTTCACCCGCTGCCACGGCCCCGCTGGTGGTCGACGTCGCCGGGGAGGTGGCCGAGCCAGGGATCTACTCGCTGCCGGCCGGGTCCCGGGTGGCGGACGCCATCGAGGCGGCCGGCGGCAGCGCCCCGGGCACCGACACCGACGCGCTCAACCGGGCCCGGCCGCTGGTGGACGGCGAGCAGATCCTGGTCGGCGCCCCACCACCCCCCGGGCCGGGGCCGAGCTCCGCCCCCGCCGGCGGCCTGATCAGCATCAACACGGCGACGTCCGAGCAGCTCCAGGAACTCCCGGGCGTCGGCCCGGTGCTGGCCGGCAACATCATCGGATACCGGGAGTCCAACGGGGCGTTCACCACCATCGAGCAGTTGGGCGAGGTCTCCGGTATCGGAGACCGGCGGCTGGCCGATCTGAGGGACCGTGTCACGCTCTGACTCCCCGCCGCCCGCGCCCGCTTCGCCCGCCCCCGCTCCGTCCCGCCGGCATCCGGTCCACGTCGCCACCGGGCACCGGCTCGGCTCCTCCCACCCGCACCACCGGCGGGTGCCAGCCGACCTGCGTCTCGTCGGCCCGGCGGCGGCCGCCTGGGTGGCCGCCGCGCTGGCCCTCGACGCCGCCGGCCGGGCCACGGCGCTCGGCGTGTGCTGCTGCTGCCTGCTCGCCGGCGCCCTGCTGGGGCGCGGGC
>NZ_BAAGPR010000246.1:0-2474 GCF_054783955.1 Streptomyces mayteni
CTCCGCGCCCGCTGGCGCGATGCTGCGGCAGGCGTCGCGCCGCTGGGCGGTCGGCGCTCCGCGCCATCGCCCGCGGCCGCAGGCCGTGTCGCCGCCTTCCGGCGGCACGGCGGTCCAACGCCGCCGCAGGCCAACGCCATCGCCCGCGGCAGCCCGACGGCCCCGCGGCGACCCGTGCCGGGCCGCCATTGTCGCCGCCTACGGCGGCGCAGGCGGAGCGTAGGCTCGGGGGAGTACAAAACGCTATGAAGGAGTCCTGATGGAGCTCGGTCTCGTCGGTCTCGGCAAGATGGGCGGGAACATGCGCGAGCGCATCCGCCGGGCCGGTCACACCGTGGTGGGTTTCTCGCACGAGGCGGACGCCGCCGACGTGCACAGCCTCAAGGACCTGGTGGACGCGCTCGCCGCGCCCCGGGTGGTCTGGCTGATGGTGCCGGCCGGCGGGGCCACCCAGTCCACGGTGGACGAGCTCGCCGAGCTGCTGTCCCCCGGTGACGTCGTCGTCGACGGCGGCAACTCCCGGTGGACGGACGACGCCAGGCACGCCGAGCAGCTGGCCGCCAAGGGCATCGGCTTCGTGGACTGCGGGGTGTCAGGCGGTGTCTGGGGCCTGGAGAACGGCTACGCCCTGATGTACGGCGGCGACGCCGAGCACGTGGCCAAGGTCCAGCCCGTCTTCGACGCCCTCAAGCCGGCCGGCGACCTCGGCGCCGTGCACGCCGGCAAGGTCGGCGCAGGACACTTCGCCAAGATGGTGCACAACGGCATCGAGTACGCCATGATGCAGGCCTTCGCCGAGGGCTGGGAGCTGCTGGAGGCCGTCGACGAGGTCACCGACGTCCGCGAGGTGTTCAGGTCCTGGCAGGAGGGCACGGTGATCAGGTCCTGGCTGCTCGACCTGGCCGTGCGCGCGCTGGACGACGACGAGCACCTGACCCAGCTCAAGGGCTACGCCGCCGACTCGGGCGAGGGCCGGTGGACGGTCGAGGCGGCGATCGACAACGCCGTTCCGCTGCCCGCCATCACGGCCTCGCTGTTCGCCCGCTTCTCCTCCCGGCAGGACGACTCCCCGCAGATGAAGATGGTCGCCGCGCTGCGCAACCAGTTCGGCGGGCACGCGGTCGAGAGCAAGTAAGGGCACCGGGGGGCCGGCGCCGTGCACGTCACGCATCTGTCACTCGCCGACTTCCGGTCCTACTCCAGGGCCGAGGTCGAACTCGACCGCGGGGTCACCTCGTTCGTTGGGCCCAACGGCCAGGGCAAGACCAACCTCGTCGAGGCCGTCGGGTATCTGGCCACCCTCGGCAGCCACCGGGTCTCCTCGGACGCGCCGTTGGTGCGGGCCGGCGCCGACCGGGCGGTGATCAGGGCCGCGGTGGTGGAGGGCGAGCGCCGTCAGCTGGTCGAGCTCGAGCTCAACCCGGGCCGCGCCAACCGGGCCAGGCTCAACCGTTCGACGCAGGTCCGCCCGCGCGACGTGCTCGGCGTCGTCCGCACCGTGCTGTTCGCGCCCGAGGACCTGCACCTGGTGAAGGGCGACCCGGGGGAGCGGCGCAGGTTCCTCGACGACCTCGTCACCGCGCGCGCCCCGCGCCTCGCCGGGGTGCGCGCCGACTACGAGCGGGTGCTCAAGCAGCGGAACACGCTGCTCAAGTCGGCCGCGATGGCCAGGCGGCACGGCGGCCGCGGCGCCGACCTGACGACGCTCGACGTGTGGGACCAGCATCTGGCGCGGGCCGGCGCCGAGTTGCTCGGGCAGCGGCTGGCGCTGGTGACGGCGCTGCGGCCGTTGACCGACAAGTGCTACGAGGAGTTGGCCCCCGGCGGTGGCCCGGTGGGTCTCGAGTACCGCGGGCCGGCCGGCGAGCCGGCCGAGTTGGCGGCGGCCTCGCGCGAGGAGCTGTACGAGGTGCTGCTCGGCGCGTTGGCGGCGGCCAGGCCGCAGGAGATCGAGCGCGGGGTGACCCTCGTCGGCCCGCACCGGGACGATCTGCTGCTGCGGCTCGGCGAGTTCCCGGCGAAGGGCTACGCCAGCCACGGCGAGTCCTGGTCGCTGGCGCTCGCGCTGCGCCTCGCCTCGTTCGGCCTGTTGAAGGAGGAGGGCCCGGAGCCGGTGCTGGTGCTCGACGACGTGTTCGCCGAGCTGGACGCGCGGCGTCGGGAGCGGCTGGCCGAGCTGGTCGCGCCGGGCGAGCAGGTGTTGGTGACGGCCGCGGTCGAGCAGGACGTGCCAGGGGTGCTCGCCGGGGCGCGGTTCACGGTCTCCGAGGGGCGGGTGGACCGTGGGTGACGAGCAGGGCGCGGCAGGTTCCGGAGCGGCAGGTTCCGGAGCGGCAAGTTCCGGAGCGGCGGGGGCCGGCGCGGAGGGCGCCCCGCCGAAGGGCGTCGACCTGGCGCGGGAGGCGCTGCTCGCCGCCCGGGAGCAGGCGCTGGTGCGCGGCGCCGACGAGCGGCAGCGCCGGCAGGCTCGGCAG
>NZ_BAAGPR010000247.1:0-2174 GCF_054783955.1 Streptomyces mayteni
TATGTGAACGGCTTGTCTTGGTCGACTGCCAGTTCTACCGGGGCTCCGCTTCCCACGTCACACCACCCCCACAACCCCTAACTTCACGGCCTTGGCCGTTAGCTGGGGGAGGGTGGGCGCGATGCCGCGCGAAGCGCGGGGGGTGCCCTGCGGCCCTCGGCGCACCGCGGAGCGCGGACGGGGCCCAGGCCCCGCGCGCAGCGCGCAACGATGGGCGGGCGGGCGGGTGGGCGTAATCCCGCGCGAAGCGCGGCGAGCCGCGCCGTGCGCCGTGACGGGCGGCCGCTGCCGGCCGGGCTATCTCTCACGGCACGCGGACGGTGCTCAGCCCCGCGGGAGACGGACGCGGCCGCGGCCGCCGCCGCCCCGCGGAACGCGGAGCCCGCGCGAAGCGCGGAAAGGGGCGGGTGGGTGGGGGAACCCCGCGCGAAGCGCGTGGGGCCCCGCCGGGTCGGGCAGCCCGCGGAGCGCGAAAAGGGCTTGTGGGGGCACCCCCCAGCGTTAGCTGGGGGAAGGTGGGGGAGAACCCTCGGTCCGTCAGGACCTGGCGGCCGCCTCGAAGAGTTGGCGCATGGCCGCCCGCAGGTCGGCCACGTCGGCTACCGGCGTCGGGAACTCGAAGCGCGCGTCGAAGCACGCCGTGCCGGTGCTGAAGCGGATGCGGAGGCCGTGGCGGTCGAGGGCGAGGGGTGCGACCCCCTGCCAGACCTCGCAGGCCGCGCCGCGGTCGCCCAGGAGGGTGCAGAGGGAGCGGAGTTGTTCCTCGTGGGCCGCCGCCAGGTGCTGAAGCAGCTCGGCCTCGTGGGGGGCGAGCGGGTCGGCGGTGGCGGCGGTGAACTCGTCGGGTTCGACGTGGGCGGCGCCCCACAGGTCGTCGGCGTACGCCTCGCCGACCTCCAGGCAGAGGAGGGTCCACGCCGGCCCGGGGACCGGGCCGGCCGGGTGGCGTTCGGCCAGCAGCCGGGTGGTGGCGCACCGTTCGGACTCCTGGACGGCGGTGAGCCAGCCGGCCACCCAGCCGCGGCCGCGGATCCGGTGGGGGACGGAGACCGGCGCCACGTCCGTGATCTCCATCACGGCGGTGACGTCGTCGTCCAGGGCAAATGCCGTCGCCCTGGCGGCCGGTGAGTCCGCCGGGACCAGCAGCAGCACGTCGCCGGCGGGCGAGACGGCGCGCGATTCGGGCACACTGTGTCCCAGCTCGGCGCCCGGAATGGTCAGTGCCGCCGAGGCGTTCGACTCGACGAGAGTACGCACCCGCTCGGCGGCCGTGGGCTGCCGAGCACCGTGCCCGGGACGCGGCTGGTCCTCCCCTTGGCTTCGGTGTCCGGAGTCGGAACGAGGGCTCCCAGGTCGAATCATGCGCACTCCTCAGATAAGGTAAGCCTCACCTAACTTACACGGAGGTCCGTTCAACGTGAACCAGTCGCGTCCCAAGGTCAAGAAGTCGCGCGCCCTCGGTATCGCGCTCACGCCGAAGGCCGTCAAGTACTTCGAGAGGCGCCCCTACCCGCCGGGCGAGCACGGGCGCGGCCGCAAGCAGAACAGTGACTACAAGGTCCGTCTGCTGGAGAAGCAGCGGCTGCGCGCGCAGTACGACATCAGTGAGCGGCAGATGGCCCGCGCCTACGACCGGGCCCGCAAGGTCACCGGGAAGACCGGCGAGGCCCTGATCATCGAGCTGGAGCGCCGGCTCGACGCGCTGGTGCTGCGGTCCGGTCTGGCCCGCACCATCTACCAGGCCCGCCAGATGGTGGTGCACGGCCACATCGCCGTCAACGGCCGCAAGGTCGACAAGCCGTCGTTCCGGGTGAGCCCCGAGGACGTCGTCGAGGTCCGGGAGCGCAGCCGCGCCAAGCACCCCTTCCTGGTCGCCAGGGAGGGTGGCTACGCGGGCGAGGGCGAGACGCCGCGCTACCTCCAGGTCAACCTGGAGGCGCTGGCCTTCCGCCTCGACCGCGACCCGAACCGCAGCGAGATCCCGGTCATCTGCGACGAGCAGCTGGTCGTCGAGTACTACGCCCGCTGACCCCCGCCGCCCGCCGGCTCCCCACCGTCGGAGCGGGGAGCGGCGGGCAGCGGCAGCCGGGTCGGGTGCTCGGCCACCGACGCCCGGCCCGGGCCCGGCACCGCGGTCGGCGGCCCGCCGGCCGTGCCCCGGCCGCCGAGCGCCC
>NZ_BAAGPR010000248.1:0-2166 GCF_054783955.1 Streptomyces mayteni
GCGCCTGGCTTGCCGACCGCGGCCCCGCCGGCGCCCGCCGCCCCGGCCTCCGCCAGGCGCTCGGCGCCCGGCTGACCGGCCGCGCGGGCGACGACCTCTGGGACCGCCTCGTCGAGGTCGCCGCCCCCGGCTCCACCCCGGAGGCGGTCCGCCGCGCCGCCCTGCTCACCGGCTGGGCCCTCCGCGAGGACGCAGCCGGCGGCGCCGGCGTGGCCGCCGTCGACCTCGGCCGCGAGCGGTGGATGCGCGCCAGGATCGCCGAGGCCGCCGCCGGCGGGCGCCGGGTCGCCGCGGTCGTCGGCGCCTTCCACACCCCCGCCCTCACCGCGGCCGCGCTCGCCGCCCCCGACGGGGAGCCGACCCCTGAGTCGGCCGACGAGCCGCGGGGCGCAGAGCCGTGGACGGTCTCCCTGATCCCCTACACCTACGCCCTGCTCGACGAGCGCTCCGGCTACCCGGCCGGCATCCGCGACCCCGAGTGGCAGCACCGGGTGCTGGCCGCCGCCGGCGACCCCGCCATATTGGAGGCCGCGCTGACCGAGACCGCCGTCCGCGTCTGCGCCCGGCTGCGCGGGGAGGACCACCCTTCGGGGCCGGCCGACGCCCGCGAGATCACCCGCCTCGCCACCGATCTGGCCAGGCTGCGCGGCCTCCCCGCCCCCGGCAGGGGCGAGTTGATCGAGGCGGTCGACACCGTGCTCGTCCAGGGCGAACCGCTGGGCCGGGGCCGCGCCGTCTCCCGGGCTCTGGAGGCGGTGCTGATCGGCCCACGCGCCGGCCGTCCCGCGCCCGGCGCCCCACGCGGCGGCCTCGGCGCCGCCGTCGCCGCCGAGTGCGCGGACCTCGGCCTGCCGGGCCCGGACGACGTCGCGGCCGCACCACGCGACCTGCGGCTCGACCCCCGGCGCTCCCCGCGCGACCAGCGCCGCGAGCTCCTGCTGCGCCGGCTCAGCGTCTGCGGCATCCCGTACGCCGAGGAACAACGCTTCAGCGGCGCAGGCGGCGCCGCCACCAGCACCACCCGGTGGACCGTCAGCTGGACGCCGGCCACCGCCGCCATGCTGACCGCCGCCTCGGCGCGCGGCGTGACGGCGGCCCAGGCGGCGGAGGGCACGCTCCGCGAGCGCCGGCGGGCCGAGGGGGACGCGGGCGGCCCCACCGCCGCCCAGGTCATCACCGGCCTCGACCTGGCCGCCGGCTGCGGTCTGGAACCGCTGGCCGGGGAGCGGCTCGCCGAGGCCGCCACGGTGCTGCCGGCCGCCGGCACCCTGCCGGAGCTGCTGGCCGCCCTCAGCCTGCTCGACCGGCTGCGCGGCGGCCTCCTCGACACCGCGCTCGACACCGCGCAGGTGAGCGAGACGCTGACCACCGCCGCCGTCCGCCAGGTCGCCGGCCTCACCGGCTCCGAGGACCCGGCGGACGCCCGCGCCCTCGTCGAACTGGCCCACCGCGCCGACGCGTTCGGCTCCATCCGGCTCACCGCCGCGCTGCGCGCCCTCGCCACGGACGGCTCCCCGCTGATGCGGGGCGCCACCGGCGCGGTGCTGGTGCTGCTCGGCCACGAGGCGCCCGAGGCGCTGGGCCGGCGGGTGGCGTCCTGGGTGGACGCCGCCACGGCACCGGCCCGCCGCGCCGAGCTGACGGCCCGGCTCACCGGCCTGCTGGCCGCCGCCGGGCCCCTGCTCGAAGCGGCACCCGGCGCGCTCGGACCGCTGCTCGACCGCGTCGCCGAGCTGCCGGAACGGGCCTTCCTCGACCGACTGCCGGCCCTGCGCGGCGGCTTCGACACGCTCAGCCCGGCCGCCCGCGACCGGCTGCTCGCCGTCATCGAGGACCGGCTCGGGGACACGATCGCGACGCTGCCCGACATCGACGCCCCCACGCTCGAACTCTGGACCCGCGCCGACCTGTCGGCCCGCGACACCCTGACGGCACTCGGCCTCCTCCCGGCGCCAGAGCGCCTCGCCGGCCCGGCGGAGGGTGCCACGGCCGTGGCCGGCGGTGTGGAGCTGCCGACTGCCGGGCTGTGCGCCGGGTCGAGTGGTAGCGGCGCCGCAGCCTCGCCGCCGGGCGGCCCGGGGCCGGTGTGTGGGAGCGGCACCGACCCGGCCGGCCCCGACGCCGACGCCTCCGGTGCGGGGGCGGCGACTCCGGCCCCGCCGCCCG
>NZ_BAAGPR010000249.1:0-2099 GCF_054783955.1 Streptomyces mayteni
GATCAACCCGCCGAACGCGCCGTACACCTATGCCGAGGTCCGCGGCACCGCGACCATCACCACCGAGGGCGCGGCGAGCCGGTCGACGAGGGTGCGGGCCTGGGCGCGACCCGAGACGTAGGCGTGCAGCCCGGCGACGGCGCACAGCAGCGCCAGCAGCACGAGCCCGACGGTCAGTGTCGAGAGGCCGCTCTCCATCAGTACGCCTCCCGGGTGGCGAGGTGGGTGTCGTCGAGGTGGACGCCGAACGCCTGCGGGATCTGCTCGCCGGCCAGGTAGAGCCGGTCGGCGACGGCCCGCGGCACGGGGTGGTGGCGGAACCTGCCGTGCACCCGGCCGTCCGGGGTCATCGGCTCGGCGCGGAACTCGGCGATTGGCGCGATCCTGAAGGCCTCCCGGCCGTGCGAGGCGAGGAACGCGACCTCGGCGATCCGGCGCGAGCCGTCCGGATGCCGCACGAGCTGCACGAGGACGTCGACGGCGCTGTTGATCTGGTCGCGCAACGCCTCGAAGGGCACGCGGAGTTCGGACATGGACGCCAGGGTCTGGAGCCGCATCAGCGCGTCCTCCGCGTTGTTGGCGTGCACGGTGGCGAGCGAGCCGTCATGTCCCGTCGACATGGCCTGGAGCATGTCGAGGGTCTCGCCGCCGCGGACCTCGCCGACGATGATGCGGTCGGGGCGCATGCGGAGGGAGTTGCGCACCAGGTCGCGGATGGTGACCTCGCCCTTGCCCTCGATGTTGGGCGGCCGGGACTCCAGGCGGATCACGTGGTTCTGCTGGAGCTGGAGCTCGGCCGCGTCCTCGACGGTGACGATGCGCTCGCCGTCCGGGATCAGGCCGCTGAGAGCGTTGAGCAGGGTGGTCTTCCCGGATCCGGTGCCGCCGGAGACGATCACGTTGAACTTGGCGCGGACCAGGGCGGAGAGGAGCAGCACCAGGTGCTCGTCGACGGTGCCGAAGCCGATGAGCTCGGGGAGGGTGTAGGCGCGCGGGAAGCGGCGGATGGTGAGCGTGGCGCCGGAGAGCGAGAGCGGCGGGATGATCACGTTGACGCGCTCGCCGGTGGGGAGGCGGGCGTCGACCATCGGATTGGACTCGTCCACGCGGCGGTTGACGGTGGAGACGATGCGCTCGATGGTCTGCATCAGCTGCTCGTCGGAGGCGAAGCGGATCGGCAACCGCTCGACGCGGCCCGAGCGTTCGACGTAGATGTGGTCGGGGCCGTTGACCATGATCTCGGTGATGGAGGCGTCCTCGAGGAGCGGTTCGAGGATGCCGAGGCCGAGGGCCTCGTCCACGACGCGGCGGATCAGGAGGGCCCGCTGCTGGGTGGAGAGGACCGGGCCCTCGCGGCTGAGGATGTGGCCGAGCACGCGCTCGAGGCGGTCGCGGCGCTCGGTCATGGCGAGGGACGACATCTCGGCGAGGTCGATCTCCTCCAGGAGCTTGGCCCGGTAGGTCGCGACGAGACGCCCGTCACCCGGACCGGCGTCGGCCGGCTCCTCGGTCGCGGTGATACGGGATTTCAGGCCCATCGCACGGTGCTCGCTCTCTCAGTCGCAGGGCATGGTGACGGTTCGGCTGGCCTCGCCGAGGTTCTGGAGGAACGGGATGACGGAGGGGACGGAGACGCTGGCCGTGGCGGTGGCCTCGTCGCCGCAGTGGCTTATGGCGAAGGTGGTCCGTTCGGCGAAGAACCCGCTCATCGCGGCCCGCCCGTTGCTCTCGGCCCGGTCGGCGATCTCCTCCTGCGCCGCCGTCCGCGCGGCCGCCCGGGCCGCGGAGCCCGCCTGCAGGGCGGCGTACCCGGCGACGCCGAGCTGGAGGGCGGCCAACGCGACGATGATCAACAGCGGCACCCACCCGACGAACTCCACGGCCGTGACGCCGGCGTCACCCCCACCACCCGGCCGACGACGCGCCCGTCGCGGGCCGGGCCCCGGGGGCCCGGCAGTCACGGTGGTGACCGGGCCTGCGGCCCGGGCCCCCTCGGCGGGGAAGCGACTGGCCGCGCCGGCCGGCTCTGCCGGTGGACGGGCCTGCGGCCCGGAGCCACGGGCAGCGGTGCGGGGTGGCCGCACGCGGCCGTGCCGCAC
>NZ_BAAGPR010000250.1:0-1924 GCF_054783955.1 Streptomyces mayteni
CGGCGGCCATGGCCGCCACACCGGCGCCGGCCGGCGGCGCTCCGCGCCGGTCGGCGGCGCGGCCCACCACCACGGCGCCATCCGCGCCGCCGTGCGCGGCACGCATACGGCGGAGGAAGAAGGGGAGTTGGAGCAGGACCATCAGGAGGCCGCCGAGGGCGACGCCGGCGGCGGCGGCGCGGATGCCCCAGAGGGTGTGGAAGAGGAGCGCCGTCGTGACGATGCCCACGTTGTAGGCGACGTAGATCGCCGCCGGTGGCAGGAAGTCGCGGTGGGCACGGAGCGCGGCGCTGAGATATCCGGCCATTCCGAAGGTGAGGATCGTCACGGCCGTCAGCCGGGTGCAGTCCACCGCGACGCCGGGTTCCGGGAGGCCGGGCGCCAGCAGCCCGACCAGCAGCGGCGCGCCGGCGGCCAGCGTCGCGCTGGCGACGGTGAGGGCGAGCAGCAGCCGCGGCAGCGTGGCCGTGACCAGGTCCCTGACCGGCCGGCGGTCGCCGCCGGCCAGCGCGCGGCTGAAGGCCGGCACCAGGACGAGCGCCATCGCCTCCTCGATCAGCAGCGTGGCGGCGAACTCCGGCACGGTCCAGGCGACCAGGAAGGCGTCCGTCGCGCCGCCCGCGCCGTACAGCGTGGCGACGATCTGGTCGCGGAGCAGCCCGCACAGCGCGCCGGCCGCCGTCAGCGCCGCCGTGAGGCCGGCGGCCCGGGCCACGAACCGTTCCGTCACGTCCGCTCCCGGCCGGCCGTCGGGGTGAGCGCCCACCAGGCGGTGAGGCCGAGCGCGACGGCGGTCAGCACGGTGGTCGGGCCGCCGATGTCGGCGTAGAGGAAGTTGACGAGCTGCCACACCAGCAGCCCGGTGGCCAGCAGTCCCGCCTGCCTGGCCCGCCCGCCGGGCCGCGGCAGGCCGCGCAGGCAGCGGGCGAGGAGCGCGAGCCAGCAGCCGGTCAGGGTGGCGGCGCCGAGCAGGCCGAGCTCGCTGAGCAGCAGCAGGTACATGTTGTGCGGGGACAGCAGCTCCTGCCGCTGGAACGCGGCGCCCGCGCCGCCGGTGTCGCTGCCGGCGGAGAGCGCCAGCGGCGCGTAGCTGTCGCGGTGGTCGGCGAAGCCGCGCGGTCCGGTTCCGGTCCACGGGTGGTCCTGCCACATGCCGAGCGCCGCCTGCCACATGGCGTACCGGTCGACGACCGACTGGTCGGGGGTGCCGGTGACGTCGCCGATGCTGCCGAGCCGTTCGGCGACCATCCCGGAGCTGAGCGCGACCCCGCCGACCAGCAGCGCGCCGGCGGCCAGCAGGCCGAGCAGCCAGCGGCGGGCGCGCCGCCCCGAGGTGAACGCGGCGAGCAGCACGACGGCGAGCACCGCGGCGCCGCTGGCCAGCCAGGCGCCCCGGCTGAACGAGAGGGCGAGCGGCACCGCGAGCAGCGCGGCGCAGCCGAGCGCGACCGGGCGCCACCAGCGGGGGGCGGTGCGGGGCGCCGCGAGGCCGAGGCAGAGCGCGGCGAGCAGGCCGTAGGAGACGGCGGTGGCCATGCCCATGATGTGCAGCGGGCCGAAGGTGCCGACGGCGCGCACGTTCTGGCCCATGTAGGAGGCGCCGCCCTCGGTGGCGTACTGCCAGCAGCCGACGGCGCCCTGGGCCAGCGCGAGCAGCACGAGCGCGCCGGCGACCAGCCGGAAGTCGCGGGCGTCGCGGAGCAGCAGTACCAGGCAGAGCGGCACCACCACGAAGGTCTGGAGGAGGCGGAGGAAACCGGGGAGCGCGGCGACCGGGTCGGCGGCGGTGACGGTGGCGACGGCGAAGGCGAGCACGGGGGCGCCGAGCAGCACGGCGGCCCGCGGCGGCAGCGGCGGCCGGCGGCCGCGGGCCACCAGCACGGCGCACCAGCCGGCCAGCGCCACCGACGCCGTGTCGGCGGGG
>NZ_BAAGPR010000251.1:0-1843 GCF_054783955.1 Streptomyces mayteni
ACTTCTGTGATGGGGAGTATTATATGATATAAGGTTATTCACCTAGCTTATAAAGCATAGATGGTACAAAATATGGTCGAACTAGATCTCGTAGTAGAGGCATAGATTCGGACCACACATAAATATGATACTGGTTAGGTACCCCAGCATTTTGTACTGAAGACTTAATTCCATATAGTTCTGCTAGAGTGTTAGAAAGAAATACGCAGTCATTATATGTAAAGCAGTTTGTTGCTAGCTTTAGACCGTAACCCATTCGACCACCATCATCCATAATCCAAATAGCAAGTGCTAGTGGAGTAAGATACATGGCAATATTAGCTGGTACAATCTTAATGCCGTTAACATACCAATCTGAAAAGATAAAGTTAAAACTACTATATGTGTAAGTTCGGAATCGAATTACGTACCGAGTGATTCCATTATCAACACGTGTTTGGATAACAGGTGTGATAGGGCTACAATAACCAAGAGAAGAGATAAGTTCATGTAGCCATAGTAGATATTCTATATGACTACCTGCTTGATAGAAAGTAATACGAGTACCATTTCCTTGAACTCGCTGTTCAGCATGACCATCTCCAAGTAGAGAACCAGTAATAATGCTAAGAATAGTTATATTATGGGGTCCTACTCGGCTAATAGCTGAAATTCGCTTAGCTAGCATTCCAGACCGAAGATATACATTAATAAGTACAAGTACAACTGCATAAATCACAGTATTAGAACATGTCGGGCAATTTGAAATACCCCAAAGTGACATTTGACCGTAAGGTAGTACGTAACCTAGGAAGGCTGTACCCATCATCAGGACTAGAATAATAACTCCTACTGACCATGGTAGAATTCGAGGAGACTTGTATGATCCAAAGTATAGTCCTCGTGCGATATGTAGGTATACAAAGATGAAGAAGAATGACGCTGTGTTAGCGTGAATATATCGAATCATCCATCCGTAGTTAACATCCCGCATGATATGTTCAACGCTGATAAATGCTAGATCAATATTAGGTGTATAGTGCATTGCTAGAATAACACCTGTTAGAATTTGTGTTCCTAGACAAAGTGCTAGTAGTGAACCAAAATTCCATGCGTAGCTAATGTTAATAGGTTGTGGTGAATCACAAATGTAACTATTAGCAATAGATAGTAGTGCATTACTCTTTATTACTCGCATAGATATTATATTCTTAATCTTATTGTCTTACCTTATATCAATTAGCAATCTCAGCGCTTTTTTGGTTATATTTATAATTAAATACCTTAAGCCCAAGAGGAATCGAACCTCTGCCACACCGATATCAACGATGGGTACTAACCGCTATACTATAGGCTTTATATACATTAATTAGTTTTTAATCTACTTATATGTAAGGGGAGTTGGGATAATATCAAATGCCATTAGAATACTTGGAGCTAGTACTACGAAGGCAATAGCTAGAGGAAGCATATCTGTCCAACATAGTACCATTAGTTGGTCGTATCGAATTCGTGGGAATGTAGCTCGACACCAGACAAAGAAAAAGCAAATAATACATGTCTTAACTCCTAGTACAATACTTTGTAGGTTAACGAAGGTGTCGTTGATAAATAGTTCTGGCATGTTGTACCCACCTAGAAATAGGATTGCTGTTAGACATGACATTAGAACAATTGAACAGTATTCTCCTAGGAAGAAGAATACAAAGATCATACCACTGTGTTCAGTAAAGAAACCAGCTACTAGTTCTGATTCTGCTTCTGGTAGGTCAAATGGTGTACGATTAGTTTCAGCTAGTGCTGAAATTAGAAATACAATGAATACAGGTAGCATAGGAATAACAAACCAAATAGCTTCTTGATG
>NZ_BAAGPR010000252.1:0-1623 GCF_054783955.1 Streptomyces mayteni
TACAAGAGCCTCCGCGTCGACAGACACACCTACAAAGCCACCATCGACATCGAGATCTTGACGAAACCGATCAGCCCCTAACTTCACGGCCTTGAGCGTTAGCTGGGGGAGGGCGGGGCCCCCGCGCGCAGCGCCGGAAGAGGGCGGGTGGGTGGGGGAAGACCGGGCTACGACTGCGCCTGGCGCGTGCCCCGCGCCGCGTCCAGCGCGTACACGCAGTGGTCCTTGCTGCACGCGAACACCATGGCGTCCGCCGCCGCCGGCGTGCCCGTGATCGCGCCGCCGGTCTCCAGCTTCCAGCTGAGGCGGCCGCTCACCGCGTCCAGCGTGTAGAGGCAGTGGTCCTCGGAGCCGAAGTGCAGGCGGCCGCCGCTCACCACCGGGGAGCCGACGATGGAGTCGCCCGCGGCGAAGCGCCACCGCGGGGTGCCGCTGACCGCGTCGAGCGTGTACATCGCTGTACCGCTGCCGAGATGCACGAGGCCGTCCGCGACGAGGACCGGGTCGGTGCCGGCGCGGGCCTCCGTGGCGATGCGCCAGCGGTCGTCGCCCGTGGTGACGTCGAGCGCGTAGACCGTGCCGAGGTAGTCGGCGAAGTAGATGCCGGCCGCCCGGCTTCGCGGCGACTCGTACGTCGGCGGGCAGAGGATCGCGGCCGGCGCGTCGAAGCGCCACCGCTCGGCGCCGGTGGCCGCGTCGAGGGCGAGGACCCGGGAGCCGGCGCTGACGTGGACGACGCCGTCGTCGGTGGGGGCGACGCGGACCGGCACGCCGCCGGTGACCGAGGTGTCGCCGACCGGGTGGCGCCACAGCTCCGCGCCGGTGCGGGCCTCCAGGGCGTAGAGCAGGCCCTCGCCCCACAGGTAGACCACGCCTCCGTGCACCACGGGCGCCGTGTCCTGGGTCTCGAAGTCGGTCTGCGCGCCGGACAGTTCCCACAGCTGCTCGCCGTTGGCCGACTCCCACGCCTGCACGCCGCCGCCTCTGGTGGCGGTGACGACGGTGCCGCGGTCGGCACGCAGCGCGTAGATCCAGCCGTCGAGCGAGATCCGCCAGCGGTCGGCGCCGCCGGCGGCGTCGAGGGCGTAGAGGCTCGGCCCGTCGGAGGCGAGCACCCGGCCGCCGGTGACGGCCATCGACCAGGCGACCTCGCGGGTCTTGAACTGCCGCCGGCCGCTGGCCACGTCGAGCGCGTGCACCTCGAAGGAGGTGACGTAGAGCAGCCCGTCGCGGACCACGGGCGAGCCCCAGAGGTCGTTGTTCATCCGGAACCGCCAGGGCCGCCAGCGGGCCGGCGCGTGGGCCGGGGGCGCGGCGACGGGGGTCGAGGTGTGGTGCTGCGGGCCCGGGTGGGCGGTGCGCGGGCTCGGCATGGGGCCGGCCGAGGCGCCGGTGGGCGGGCGGGCCCAGTCCGGCGAGTGCGGCATCAGGTGGTCGCTCGGGCCGGCCGGGTCGCCGCGGTGCGGTCCTGGGCCGATCGGCACCCGGGCGCCGGGCAGCCGCACCGGGTCGTCGGTCGAGGGGCCGGCCACCGGCGGCGCGGCCCCCGAGGGCGGCGGGGTCGTCGGCGCGGAAGGCATGGGCGGCGGGGCCGTGGGCATCGGCGGCGCCGCGAGGAGCGGC
>NZ_BAAGPR010000253.1:0-1601 GCF_054783955.1 Streptomyces mayteni
AGTTCGACACGGGCCAGGTCGGCCGGGCGCTGTTGGAGGAGCGGCCGCCGACGGCGGCCGTGGCGGACGGCGGCGTCGACGTCGGGGCGCTGGTGCCGCTGACGGCGGCGGGCTCGGGCGAGGCTTCGCCGCTGACCGCGGCCGCGGTCCTCGACCCGGTGCGGGCGCCGCTGGCGGCCGGGCTCGGCGCGGACGGCCGGCTGACGCTCGGGGTCAGCGCGGCGGTGCCGTCCGCCGAGGCGCTGCGCGGGGCGTTGGAGGAGGCGCGGCACGCCCGCCGGGTGGCGGCGGCCAGGGGCGGGCGGGTGTCGGGCGCCGGCCACGAGGAGTTGGCCTCGCACGTGCTGCTGCTGCCGTTCGTCCCCGACGAGGTGCGGGGCGCGTTCACGGCCCGGCTGCTCGAACCGCTGCGCGACTACGACCGACGGCACCGCTCGGAGCTGGTCCCGACGCTCCGGACGTTCCTCGCCGCCGACGGCTCCTGGACGCGCTGCGCGGCGGCGCTCCACGTCCACGTCAACACGCTCAGATACCGGATCGGCCGGATCGAGCAGTTGACCGGGCGGGAGCTGAGCCGGCTGGAGGACAAGGTCGACTTCTTCCTCGCGCTCCGGCTCGACGAGCCCCCTACCTGGTAGGGCACATGATCACATAAACCAGACTCCTTGTGATTTCATTCACGCAGCCCTCTTGGCCTCACCCCACGCCTCGTGCTGAGATGCACTCATCTCGCACCACCAACGGCTCGACGACGCGCCTGGGAGGGCATGTGACGGAAACCGCCGTACCTCATTCCGGCAGGACGGCGGGCGGTGATCCGCTCGACAGCGCGGTCTGGCGGCTGCGGTCCAGGGGGTGTTGGGAGGACGCGGCGGCCCTGGTCGAGCCGCGCGCGGCGGCCGAGCCGAAGGCGGCCCTGCGGCGCGCCGAACTGCTCGTGGAGCGCTGCATGTTCACCGGCGAGGGCTGGGGCCGGGCCGAGGAGGCGCTGCGCGCGGCCGAGTCGCTCTCCCTGGACGACGAGGAGCGCGGCGCGGCCGCCTGCGAGCGCGGCTATCTCGCCTACGCCTCCACGCTGTTGCGGGTGCGGGACCGGGCCGACGAGGCCCGCGCCGCGCTCGGCCGCTCGGCGGCGCTGCTGGCCCCCGACTCCCCCGGCCGGCCGCTCCTCGACTTCCGCCGCGGCCTGATGGCGGAGCACGTCAGCGGCAACCCCCAGGCGGCGGAGGCCGGTTACCGGCGCGCCCACAACGAGGCAGTCAACCGCGGCGACACGCTGCTCACCTCCTACACCTGGCGCCACCTGGCCGCGCTCGCGCTCCTCGCCGGCGACCAGGCCGAGGCCAGGCACGGCTTCACCGAATCCCTGCGGCTGCGCGAGGAGGCGGGCTTCCTGATCGGAATAGCCCCCGCCCTCGTCGCCCTGGCCGAGGTCGAACCCGAACCCGACTCCACCCGCCTACGCGCCGAGGCCGCCCGCCTCTTCCATCTCCTCGGCGACGTCCCCCGCTGGCTCACCGCCCACCTCCCCTGACGCGCCGCGGCGCCGCCCTGGCCGGCGGCCGGCCGAGGCGTCGCGCCGGGCACGCCGACCCGACGGC
>NZ_BAAGPR010000254.1:0-1569 GCF_054783955.1 Streptomyces mayteni
GACACGGCCGCAGGCCGACACGGCCGCAGGCCGACACGGCCGCAGGCCGACACGGCCGCAGGGCCCCAACAAGGCGGCTACGCCGCCGTTGGGCCCCCGCGGGCCACCGCCCGCGCGCAGCGCGCACCCCCGCGCGGCAGCGGAACAAAGGGCTCGTGGGGGCACCTCCCAGCGTTAGCTGGGGGAGGGTGGGGGAAGACCCGCGGGCCGCAGCCGCGCGGCGTCAGCGCTCGTCGTCCGGGGGGCCCGCCAGCATGTTGCTGACGCGCCGCCCGAGACCGTCCCACCGCGCGTCGTGCTTCCGCGCCCGCCGCTCGGCCCGGGCCCGCAGCCGCGGCCGGCTCCGGTACAGGAGGTGGGCCCACAGCGAGTCCGGCCTGGCCAGCCGCAGCGCGCCGACCAGCGCGACCGGCGGGATCAGCACGCCGAGGACGCCGAGGACGTACTTCCCCTTCACCAGCGACACCACCACGAACAGCAGGTTGGCCAGCACCGTCGTGATCAGGTTCAGCCTGACCAGCTGTTCCTCGGGTCCCGAGTGGTTGACGCCGAGCGGCGAGAAGCCGGTGAGCAGCATGCCGGCCAGGGCCGCGGTCAGGACGACGGCCTCGACGCTGCGGCGGCCCTGTTCCGACCAGTAGACGTCGTGCAGGTAGAGGATCAGCGCGAACTCGTCGAGCACCAGTCCCGCGCCGACGCCGAAGACGCCGGCCGTGACGGAGGCCGCCCAGCTCTCGGTGCCTGCGGCCACCGCGCCGAAGCCGCCGATCACCATCAGCACGACGCCTGGCACCACGTGGTGCACGTGCTGGCCGCCGGCCGAGATGTTGCGGAACGGGCCGCGGCCGGCCCGGATGAGGCGGGTGACGCAGCGGGTCACCATGAAGGTGGTCACGAAGGACACCAGCGCGAGCAGCAGCGGTAGTTTCCCCGGTTCGAGGATGTTGCGAGACCACCAGTCGCCCATGACCTCCCAGCGTCCGGCGCTACGCTGCGATCCGATGAACGCCACGCCGCCGGGTCCGCCGTCCGAACCCCCAACGGACGCAACGCCGGTCACGTCCCTGCACGGCCTGCGGTTCGCGCTCGGCACCCTCACGGTGCTGCCGGTCACCGTCGTCCGGTGGGACCGGGCCGCGGCCCGGGTCGGGATGGCGTGCGCGCCGGTGGCCGGCCTGGTGGTCGGGGGCGCGGCGGCGGTCGTCGCCTGGTTCCTCGGGGCGCTCGACGTGGGCCCGTTGCTGACGGCCGTGCTGGTCGCCGCCGTGCCGGTCGTGCTCAGCCGTGGGCTGCACCTGGACGGTCTGGCCGACGTGGCGGACGGGTTGGGCAGCGGTCGGCCGGCGGACGAGGCGCTGCGGGTCATGAAGCGTTCCGACATCGGTCCCTTCGGCGTGGTGACGCTGCTGTTCGCGCTGGCCGCGCAGGTCGCGGCGCTGGCCGAGACGGGTGCCGACGCGCCGGCCGCCGCGCTGGTCGCGGGGCTCGTCTCGCGGGCCGCGCTGACCTGGGCGTGCCGGGTGTCGGGGCCGCCGGCGGCGCGGCCGACCGGGCTCGGGGCCGGGGTGG
>NZ_BAAGPR010000255.1:0-1503 GCF_054783955.1 Streptomyces mayteni
GGAGAGATTCCCAATGACATTGTCAAGCCGGGTCGGTGACGTCCCGTGATGGCGTCATGTCGTTGCGGAGCCGACGCTGGGGATGGTTGCCTCGAAGGTGCGGTGGTCGCGTATGAGTGCCCAGAGCACGTTGAGGCGCCGTCTGGCCAGGGCGAGGACGGCCTGCTTGTGGTTCTTTCCCTCAGCTCGTTTGCGTTGGTAGAACCGCTGGGATTCAGGGCAGTGGATGGCGGCGACCTGGGCCGAGATGTAGAACATTCGCAGGAGCCGTCGGCTGTAACGCCGTGGCCTGCGCAGGTTGCCGGAGACCTTGCCCGAGTCGTGGGGCACCGGGGCGAGTCCGGCGACGCCGGCGAGGCGGTTGGGGCTGCTGAAGGCGCTCATGTCGCCGCCGGTGGCGGCGACGAACTCGGCGCCGAGCATGTCGCCGATGCCGGGCATGGAAGTGATCACCTCGGCGTCGGGATGCTCGCGAAACCGGCCCTCGATCAGGGCTTCGAGTTCCGCGATCTCCTGGTCGAGGGCCATCACCTCCCTCGCGATGGTGTGGACCATCTTCGCGGCGGTCTTCTCCCCGGGCACCACGGTGTGCTGGGCCTCACCGGCGGTCACGGCCGCGTCCGCGGCGTTCTTCGCGGTGGTGAAGGTGCGCACTCCATGGTTCTTCAGCCAGGTGGCCAGGCGGGCCCGGCCCACCCTGCGCAGGGCCGCGGGGGTCTGGTACTTCGTGAGCACGATGAGTGCCGTCTTGGAGGTGCTGTAGTCGAAGGACCGCTCCAGGGCGGGGAAGTACTCCAGCATCTGCGCGCGGAGTCGGTTGATCGCTCTCGTGCGGTCGGCGGACAAGTCCATGCGTCGCGCGGTGAGGATCTTCAGGTCGACCGCGATCTCGCTGGTGGCCTGCAACGGCTGCAGGTCGCGGCGCATGCGGGCGGTGTCGGCGATGACGAAGGCGTCCTTCGCGTCCGTCTTCCCGCTGCCGCGGTAGGCGGCGGACGCGTGGTGGACGGTGCGGCCAGGGATGTAGAGCAGCTTCTGCCCGTGGTTGACCAGCAGGGCGATCCACAGTGCGGCACCGCCGGCGTTGAGGTCCACCGCCCAGGTCACCGGCTCGCCCTTGGCCAATTCCAGGACGTCGCCGAGGAGTTCCAGCAGCTCGGTCTCGCTGTTGGGCACCCGTCGGGTGAGGAACACCGTGGCGTCCTTGTCGATCACCGTGCAGTGATGCTCGGCCTTGCCCGCATCCGTACCGGCCCACAGTTCGGGCACGGCCACCTCCGAAGTCGTATCTGTACATGTCCCAGCAGACGACCTCGCCGACGTGTCCATACGAAGCGATGCAGTTCGCGTATCCCAATGAGTGGCCGAGTCGTCGCGGGACCCTGGGCGGCCAATCTCTCCAAGCCACAACATCGGCTAAACCATGACAGCCACCCCCAGGGTCCCCGGGTCCGCTGATCTTACGAAGGACCAGCTCAAACCCACATGAAGAAAGGTATGGAA
>NZ_BAAGPR010000256.1:0-1489 GCF_054783955.1 Streptomyces mayteni
CAAGGCCGTGAAGTTAGGGGCTGATCGGTTTCGTCAAGATCTCGATGTCGATGGTGGCTTTGTAGGTGTGTCTGTCGACGCGGAGGCTCTTGTAGGCGTAGCGGGAGAGGGGCCGTTTGACGGCTCGGGGGCTGGTGCGTTGGCGGCGGGTGGGCATGGGGTGGTTGAGGACTGCTCGCCCGATGGCGCCGATGAGGTCGATGGTGGTCTCGGCGATGATGTCCGCGGCTTGGACGACTTGGTCGCGGGCGGTGTTCAGGGCGATGCTGAAGCTGGCCCGGTCGGGGTCGGTTGTGGGTGTGGTTTCGGTGGCGTCGGCGATGGCGATCCGGATGGCTTGGTAGACGCTGAGCAGGGCGTAGATCTCTTGCGCGATGCCGGGCGGGGTGCGGGCGCGCAGGACCCGGCGGCCGAGCATCGACTTCTTGATCGCGTAGTAGGTCGACTCCACTTCCCAGCGTTCGTGGTAGAGCCGGATCAGATCGGACGCGGGATGGCGGTGGGCATCCAGGAGTGTGGTGGCCAGGCGGTAGGTGCCGGTGTGTCGTCCGGCCGTGGTGGTGAGGGTGATCTCGCACTCGATGACGCGGACGTCGAGGGTTCCGATCCGGGAGAGGAAGGAGCCGTCACGCAGGAGGCGTAGGACGGGGGGTTTGCGGATGGCGGTCAGACGGGCCAGGAACGCCGCACCGGTGCTGTCGACGGTTTCCAGGAAGGCGTTGGAGGAGAATCCGCGGTCCAGCAGCACGATCATCCCGGCCCGCACCGAGCGCATCAGCCGCTTTCCGTGTCCGGTCTCGCCCACGGACCTTGGGCCGAAGGCGGCGTCGATGACCGCGCGGGTTCCGCAGGCCACCAGTGTGGTCAGCAGGATCTGTGGGTAGCCAGCGGCGCCGGTGTACTGGTTGGAGCCCTTGCCCAGCGCCGTCCGCAGGGCAGGATCGTCGGGCACGTCCAGATGGGTGCTGTCGATCGCGACGACCAACAGGCCGCGGAAACGTGCCCCGGCCGTGCGGATCGCGCACGCGGGGCCTCGTAACAGATCGAACAGGGCCCGTAGTGGCCGCACGCCCAGCCTCGCACGGGCGTGCCACAACCCGGTCGCGGTCACCTTTGGGACCGACAGCCCACGCAGAGCGCCGGTGAGCTTGGACCACACCGTCGGATATCCGCACTCGGCGAACAGCCCAGCGGCCAGAAGCAGGTAGACCACCACCCGGGCGGGCAACTTTCGCAGCCGCCTCTGGACGGCACCGCACTCGGCGAGCACCGCGTCGACCATCTCGAACGGCACGATCTGGGTCAACCCACCCAGATGCCCCGGAGCGAAGACGCCCTCGGCTACCCCGATCTCACGACTGATGACACACTGGCCCGACAGCGGAGCCTCCGGTCTATGTGAACGGCTTGTCTTGGTCGACTGCCAGTTCTACCGGGGCTCCGCTTCCCACGTCACACCACCCCCACAACCCCTAACTTCACGGCCTTG
>NZ_BAAGPR010000257.1:0-1488 GCF_054783955.1 Streptomyces mayteni
CCTGGTTGATCGCCGAACCCCGCACCACCGCCAACACCCGATGCCCAAGCCGCCGCGCATCCGACAACCGCTCCAACACCAACAACCCCGCACCCTCCGAGAACCCCGTCCCGTTGGCCGATGCGGCGAAGGCGCGGCACCGACCGTCCGGCGACAGCCCTCGTTGCCGACTGAAGGAGATGTAGCCCGCAGGGTTCGCCAGGATGGTGATGCCGCCGGCGAGGGCGAGTGAGCACTCGCCCTGACGCAGGGACTGGGCCGCCATGTGGAGGGCCACCAGCGATGACGAGCACGCCGTGTCCACCGACACCGCGGGCCCCTCCAGGCCGAGGTGGTAGGCGACGCGTCCTGACACGACGCTGGCCAGGGTGCTGGAGGCGTAGTACCCCTCCAGTTCCGGGGACGAGGAGTCAGGGCCGACCATGCTCGACGCATACTCCTGGTGGATCACGCCGACGAAGACGCCGGCCTGGCTGCCGCGCAGGCCGCTCGGGTCGATCCCGGCTCGTTCCAGGGCCTCCCAGGACGTTTCCAGCAGTACGCGCTGCTGCGGGTCCATGGCCAGTGCCTCGCGGGGGCTGATCCCGAAGAACCCGGCGTCGAAGTCACCCGCGTCGTAGAGGAAACCCCCCTGCCGCGTGTACGTCCTACCAGCCCGCTCAGGATCCGGGTCATACAGGGCGTCCACGTCCCAACCACGATCCTGCGGGAACTCCGAGATGCTGTCCCGCCCCTCCGTGAGGGTCTGCCACAGCTCCTCGGGGGAGGTGACGCCACCGGGGAAGCGGCAGGCCATGCCAACGATGGCGAGGAGTTGGTCGTCGGCGCCGGCACCGGTGGCCGCCGGCGCCGTGGGCGCCGCCGCGGGCTCGTCGTCGGTCTGCGGGATGCCGGGCAGTCGGGCGTCGAGGTGGTCGGCCAGGACCCGGGGGGTGGGGTAGTCGAAGGCCAGGGTGCTCGACAGGCGCAGACCGGTGGCGGCGTTCAGGCGGTTCCGCAGTTCCACCGCGGTGAGTGAGTCGAAGCCGAGGTCCTTGAACGCCCGGTCGGCGTCCACCTTGTCAGGCGACGCGTGGCCGAGGACGGCCGCGGTGTGGGTGCGGATCAGCTCCAGCAGCAGCCGCTGCCTGTCAGTGCCGGTCGCGCTGGCGAGCTGGGTGGCGAGCGCGTCGCCGGCCGGGGCGGCGCGGCTACCGGCCGGGAGTTCGCGCCGTGTGGCGGGCCGGGCGAAGCCGCGCAGCAGTGGGCTGTTCTCGGCGTCGTGGCGGCGGCGCAGCAGGGTGGTGTCCAGCCGTACCGGGACGAGGTGTGCCTCGCCGGTGGTGCGTGCGGCGTCGAGGAGGGCGAGCCCTTGTTCGTCGCTGAGCGCCATGATGCCGGAGTGGTTCAGCCGTTGGTGGTCGGTGGTGGTGAGGTGGCCTGTCATGCCGCTGGTGGTTTCCCACAGGCCCCAGGCGAGGGAGTGGGCGGGCAGGCCGTGCTGGTGGC
>NZ_BAAGPR010000258.1:0-1487 GCF_054783955.1 Streptomyces mayteni
ATCGTAAGAATGTTATCAGTATGTGAAAGCCGTTACAATTCCTTTGTTTTAAATTTTAAAATGTCTTGTTTACATTATTTCTCTTTTTTACTCTATCATCAACCACATGCCTAAATGACTATCAAACGAGAAAGTAAACAATCTCAAACAAACATTAACTGAGTCCACATCAGCGTACGATATTGCTAAGGAGACTGGAGTACATAAATCAACTGTTAGTAGATACTTTAGAAGGTTGTTTTTAAACAGGACAATAAATACAGGTGGTAGACCTACAATAGTCTCCAAAGTGACGAAGCGGTTAATCAAAAGAAAATTCGTTGAAGGGGTTCTAAAGACTGCCAAAGAGGTACACCGGGAGCTGGCTGAACTTGGCTATGATATCTCATACCAGTCAGCAATTAAGGTACTGAAATCAATGGAGTTCCATTTTTCAATAGAAAAAAAGAAGCTATTTCCGACAAAAGCACATATGTAGCATCAGTTAGAATGTGTCAACGATCATCAGGATTAGACAGTAGACGACTGACAATAAACAGTATTCTTTAATGAATCTGAGATCAATGTATGGGGATCTGATGGTGGTAACTACTATTGGAAAAGGCCAAGTGGTCTTTTTCAACATCGTGACCTGAAATTTACAGTCAAGCATAGAGCTAGCAAGTTGATGACGTGAGGCTGTATAACATGCGGAAGTCCAGGATATGACTGCCAAATTTACGATGGAAGCATTTATTCGGATGTTTACCAGCATAATTTGGACACCACGCTTCGTGATACTATGGAGCACTATAATTTCGACTGGTCCTACATTTACTTTCAGCATGATAATGACCCAAAGCACAATGCAAAATCTACGGTAGCCTGGTTGGAGTGTCACCAATAGAGTTATATTAACGATTGGCAGGCTCAGAGTCCGGACTTAAATCCAATAGAACATGTATGGCATCAACTGAAGTTAAAGCTCAGCTGTTACGAACGTAGAGCAAAGAATACGGATGAGCTTTGGGAACGAGTACAAAAAGCATGGAATGAATTTGATAAAGAACTTTGCCAAAGGTACATCGATAGCATGCCGGTAAGAATTCAAGAGGTTATTAATAGAAAAGGAGGATCAACTAAATATTAATAAATAAATTCATTCCGTTCAAATTTTCGTTTTTTCAAATTTTCAAGTTGCGCTCCTCATACTTCCTTCAATACTTATCCAATAGGGCTTAAACTCTTTCGGATTTTTCAAGACATGTAGGAAATCTACTATGTAGAAACAGAGGCAGTTTGTACCATTGTGGCAGGATGTACGCTACAAAAATTGAGAAAAATGGATTCCTTGCAGCAATTTTTTGACCTACTGTAGCTGGTTTTCTTCCCATGATTTATCTAAAGAAAGGTACTATTGCTTTTACTACATATGCACGATAGCTAATAAATGTTATAGATGAATGCTGCTCTGCTTTGGCCTCTTTCTGTTTCCTGGTTTTTACTTT
>NZ_BAAGPR010000259.1:0-1449 GCF_054783955.1 Streptomyces mayteni
CCGGTCGCGCTGGTGGCCGAGCGGCTGGCCGCGCTCGGCACCGACCCGCCGGCGGACCGCCGCGGCGGCTGAGCCGCCGCCTGCTGGAGTGCGCCGCCGACCGGGTTCCGGTCGGCCGCGCGCCCCAGCACGACCGACTGACACACCGTCACCATTTTCACCCGACATCCACATCCTTCACGCGCCGGTCGCGAGCTTCACGTGATCCCGCCCGTGCGCCTGCCGGCCTCCCGGCGCGCTCACTAGCGTGTGCCGCGATCCTCCGGCCCCGGAGGACGCGCTCGCACAGCTCTCCATGGAGGTGTCATGAGACGCGCCAGAATCCTCGCGATGGCGGCTTCCGTCATCCTCTTGGCCGGCTCCGCCACGGCGGCGGCCCAGAGCGGCGGCGGTGACGTCAAGGACGTCCCCGGCGCCGAGGACGTGGGCCCGCTGGCGGCCCACAACCAGTACACCGGCACTCCCACCAGCATCGCTCCCGGCACGTCGGGATCGGCCTGGGCGTACTGCCCCGCCGGCGAGGTGCCCACCGGTGGCGGCGCCGGCACCAGCGCCTTCGACATCTACCTGCTCGACACGCGCCCGTCGGGCACGGCCTGGCTCGTCTACGGGAAGAACACCAGCTCGACGGCCCAGTCCCTCACGGCCTACGTCGTCTGCACGGTGCCCTGACCCGCGTGACCTGACGCCGGCGGGCGGTTCCCGTGCCCGCCGCGTCAGCCGGCCTCGTAGACCTCGCCGCCGAGTTCGAGCCGGGCGGCGCCCGCGGTGGCACCGGCCAGCCAGGCGCGGAACGCCTCGACGTCGGCCTCCGGCAGGCCTACCCGGATGGCCACCTCGGCGCCGTACGTCACCTCCCGCACCGCCCGTCCCGAGGCCCGCAGGTCGTTCTCGAGCCGGCCGGCGCGCTCGTGGCCGACGGTGACGACGGCCAGCCGCAGCCGGCGCCGGGGCACGGTGCCGATCGCGTCGAGCGCGGCGCCGACCGCGCCGCCGTAGGCGCGGATCAGGCCGCCGGCACCGAGCTTGACGCCGCCGAACCACCGGGTGACCACGGCCACCGTGAACCGCACCTCGCGGCGCAGCAGCATCTGCAGCATGGGCAGCCCCGCGGTGCCGCCAGGCTCGCCGTCGTCGCCGCTCTTCTGGACGACGGCGTCGGCGCCGAGCACATACGCGTAGCAGTGGTGGCTGGCGGCCGGATGCCGGGCCCGCGCCCGGGCGACGAACGCCTGCGCGGCGGCCTCGTCGGCCACCGGCGCCAGCGCGCACAGGAAGCGCGAGCGGTTCACCTCGGTCTCGTGCTCGCCCTCGCCGACCACCGTCAGATACCCGTCCCGCATCCGCCCAGCCTAGGGCCTGTCTTTTGGATCTTCGTGGATCAGGCCTTGGCTCCCCCAGGCCTGGCGGCCTGGGTGGGGGTGCCCCCTGCACGGAGTGCTTGGGGGA
>NZ_BAAGPR010000260.1:0-1445 GCF_054783955.1 Streptomyces mayteni
GCGCTGGCCGCGCTCGGGGCGGCCGGCGGCGCCGGGTCGTAGAGCGGCGGGGGCGGGGCGACCTGCTGGGCCCTCGGGTCGGGCACCGGCGGCGGCGACCCCGGGGGCGGCCCCGCGGGCGGCGCCGCCGCCCGCGGCTGCTCCGGTGGCCGCAGCGTGAAGTCGTGCTCGGTGGGGGTGTAGCCGGGAGCCGGCTGGGGTGGCGCGGGGGCGGGGGCGCGTCCGACCGTTTGCAGGTCTGTACCACAGACGCCGCAGAAGCGGTCGTCGTCCTCCAGCGGCTCACCGCAGCCGGGGCAGGCGGAGAGTTGGTCGAGCCTCGGCATTGTCACACCCATGTCCTCGGGCGGAAGCGGTTGGCCGCCTCCACCAGTTCAATGCGTTCACTTCGGGTCGGCGCCAGCCTGGCCAGCCGCCGATAGGAGCGCTCGAGGCCCAACCGGACCCCGGTCTCGTTCAGCGGCGCGCCGAGCAGGAACCGCCCCTGGTCTGTTTGCTCTGGGAAAGATCCGATGGTGCAGGAGATTACCCAGTCCAGCGCGGAACCCAGCACCTCGCAGGACAGTTGTTCGGCCAGCCACGGTTCCAGGCCCGCGCCACGGAGTGCCGAGAGCTGCTGACCGGCCGCCAGCAGGTCGGGCAACAGGTCGTGGGTGGCGGCGCGCTGCCGCAGCCGGGCCCGGATCGCGGCCACCCGCGCCGCCGTGTGGTGGGCCGACGTCTCGGGCACCGACTCCAGCGCGGCGACGGCGCCGCGCCGGTCGCCGGCGGCCAGCCGCACCCGGGCCAGGCCGAAGCCGGCGCTGACATGGCTGGGGTCGGTGGTCCACACCAGGTCGTAGTAGTCGGCGGCGTTGTCCAGCTGGCCGAGCACCTCGGCGCAGACGGCGAGCGCCAGCTTCGGCGCCAACTCCCCTGGGAACGCGTCGTAGACGGCGTCGAAGGAGAGCGCGGCCGCCTCCCAGTCCTCGGTGACCAGCGCGGTGACGCCCTGGTACCAGACGACCCGCCAGTCGCTGCCCCGACGCTCGGCCAGCCCGGCGGCGGAGGCGCGGGCGATGGCGAGCGACCTGGCGTCCCCGACCTCGAGGTAGGCCCGCAGCTCCCGGATCCGGCACTCGACGGAGTCGGTCGGCGCGCCGCGCAGCGCGACCAGCAGGTCGGCGGGCGAGGTGGCCATCAGCCCGGCGAGGTACCCGGCGTTGGCGTCCCCCGGGTCGACGCGCGGCACGGGCAGCGCGAGCGCGAGCCCCCGCACGTCGGGCCGCACCGTCACGGGGCCACTGGCCGCGGGGCCGCTGGCCGCGGCGGGCTGAGCGGGTTGGGCGTAGGGGGTGGCCGGGCCCGGCCCGGCGGCCGGCGGCGCCGTCCGGGTCCTGGCCGGCCAGAGCCGGCCGGCGCCGCTTCGCCGGGTCGCCTCCGGCGGGGAGCCCACAGGGGCGCCC
>NZ_BAAGPR010000261.1:0-1408 GCF_054783955.1 Streptomyces mayteni
GGGGTCGTAGCAGGTGCCGTCGCGCCAGCAGGCCCACATGACCCGGAGCCAGGCTCGGGCGAGGATGCGGATGGCGTGGGGGTGTCGCTTCTGGCGGGCCCTGGCGTCGTTGTAGATCTTGGCGGCCCAGTCGCTGCCGTGTCGGCTGTTGTCGGCGAAGGTCGTCAGGGCGATGCGGGCTCTGCGGTTGGTCGCGAAGCGGAAGGCGACGGTGCGGGACTTGCCCGAGGCGCGGGTGACGGGGACGACGCCGGCCTCGGCGATGAGCTGTTCGCAGGTCTGGGCGCGCTCCAGGATCGGGCCGATCTCCCCGATGACCTGGCCGAGGCTGACCTTGCCGATCCGGGGCATGGTGGCGAACAGCGGCGCGTAGGGGTGGGTCCTGGTCGCCTCGGCGATGCCTTTGTCCAGGGTGCGGATCGTCGCGCGTATGGACTGGACGAGCTGGACCTGGACGCGGACGAGCTGTTCGATGACGGCCTCGCCGAGACGGGGCGCGGCCTTCGGGGCGGCGCGCAGACGTTCGATGAGGACGCTGCCGGGCTGTCGGCCGGAGTAGCCGCGGCGCTTGCACCAGGCTTCGAGGCGCCCCGCGGTGAGCCTGGCGGCCGTGGCCGGGGTGGGGTAACGCTCCAGGAAGGCCAGGGCGATGTCGCTGTCGAGGTTGGCGAACACGTGCTTGCCGCCGGGCCAGTGCGTATCCAGCAGTGCGGCGAGCTGGTTGACGGCGGCGACCTTGGCCTCGACGTGATCGGCGCGAGTGCGGGTGAGGGCTTGGAGGTCGAGGGTGGCCTGCCCGGTGGGCTCCAGCCTCGGCAGCAGGTGACCGTCGGTGCGCAGGTAGTCGGCGAGCTTCATGCTGTCGCCCGCGTCGGTCTTCGCCTTGGAGGCACCCCAGCGCGCCCGCATCGCGTGGAAGGCGTTCGGGTGCACCGGGACCACCGGGTGACCGGCCGCCAGCAGCCGGTCCACCGCCAGGCCCCGGGTGGTCTCGATGGCCACGGGCAGGTCGGCGGGGTCGCCGTGCTTACGCAGCCGGGCCACAGTCCTGGCGAATCCCTCCTCGGTGTGGGGCAGTTCCCACCGGTCGACGCGCTTGCCGGACTCGTCCATAACCGTCAGGTCATGCGTCTCCGTGGCCCAGTCCCATCCGATGAACACGTGCGTCGTACTCCAACGTCGTTCGAGGAGCACCTGCCCGGTGGTGAGGTCGTCTGCCGGGAGCTCATTAATCGGCCCTCCGCGGGGCGTGTCCCTGAAGCCGATCAGACGGCCTCGGCCCGGCGGGGCTGGCAGAACTCACAGTGGCCGTCAAACGGCTCGCACTACTGGCCATGCACCCACCGGGACCGAGAGGTCACAACCCTACCCGTGAGGGCTGCAGAAGGGATGGTCCCCTAATGAGCAC
>NZ_BAAGPR010000262.1:0-1396 GCF_054783955.1 Streptomyces mayteni
TGTCTTCCTAAGACCGCTTGGCCTCCGACTTCAGCAGCCCCCCGCGCCCGCGCCGGCCTTCCCCGGCCCTCCGCCACCGGTGCCCGGCGCGCCACTCCCGCCGCCCGCGCCGGCGGCACCCGCCGCACCGGTGGCTCCGGCCGCACCAGCCGTACCGGCGGCCCCTGTCGTGCCGAGCGCGCCCGAGGCCGCGGCGGCCCCCGACGTTCCGGTCGCGCCGCCGGTCGCCGTGCCACCGCCGGTGTTCCCCGGGCCCCCGCCCGCGTCGATGATGGGCGCCCCGCCGCCGGCTCCCGTCCCGGCACCCGAGCCGGCGCGGGACGAGGCCCCGCGCCCGGATCCGGAGCCGGTGGCCCAGGAACCGGCGGACGAGGAGCCCGCGGGCGCCACGATGCTGATCTCGCCCCAGGCCGTGCGGAAGGTGACCGAGGCTTCGGCGCCCGAGCCCAAGCCCGAGCCCGAGACGGCCGTGGCCCCCGAGCCCGCCGAGCCCGTGGCGGAGGCGCCCGCGCCCCCGGCCACGCCGCCGGCCGCGCCCCCCGCCCTGCCCGGTGGGCTGCCGCCGCTGCCACCGGACTTCCGCGTCGGCGGCCCGGCTCCGGCCGAGCCGACCCCGACCCCGACCCCGGCGTCGGCGTCGGCCACCGACGGCGCGGGCCTCGTCCTCTCCGAGAACACCGCCATCTTCACGCCGCAGCGCCCCGAGTCGGTGCCCGAGCCGCCCGTGCAGGTGGAGTTCGCCAGGCCGGCGACGGAGCCCGCGCTCGAGATCGAGGAGGATCCGGAGACCGAGCAGGGTCCCGAGATGCTCGACGAGGTGCGCGAGGACGACGAGCCGCGGCAGCCGCCCGCCACGCCCGCGCCCCCGGCCGCGCCGCTCGGCCTGCCGGCCCTGCCGACGCCCGGCGGCGGGCCGTCGGAGGAGGCACGGCCAGCCGTCGGGCAACCGATAGGCGCCGCGCCCGGGCTGCCCGAACTGCCCCGGTGGCCAGAGCCCGGCCAGTCGCCGGCCCAGCCGACGCCCACGCCCACACCAGCCACCCCCACGCCGGCACCCACGCAGCAGCAGCCGGGCTCCAACGCCCCGGCCGGCTACGGCTTCCCGCCGCCGGTCGCCGCGGCGCTGCCCCCGCTGCCGGCGCCCGCCACCCCGGCCGCGCCCGCGGCACCGCACTGGCCACAGCCGGCACAACCGGCCCAGCCCGCCCTGCCACAGCCCCCGCAGCAACAGCAGCCCCAGCCTCCGGTCGTGCCGCAGCCCGAGGGGCCCGGCGGCTACGGGTTCCCGCAGCCGGTGCAGGGTCCGGTCCCGGCCGCCCAGCCGGCTCCGGCGGCTCCGGCCGCGCCGCCCGCCGCCGCCCCCGGCTACGGCTACCCGCCGCCCGCGCCGGTGCCG
>NZ_BAAGPR010000263.1:0-1357 GCF_054783955.1 Streptomyces mayteni
CCGCCTCGCTCGCCGCGCAGGAGGTGCGCGAGGGCGATCTGCTGTTCGTCGGCCACGGCACGGACGACGCCACCCCGCCGCTCTACGACGACGTCACCGAGGTCATCGGCTCGGCGGCGGGACCGGTCGGCTGGCCGGCCGCCGCGACCCGCCGGGCCGCCGGCGCGCTGGCCGCCCTCGGCACCCTCGCCGCCTGCGCGGCGCTGGCCGTCGCGCCGGGCCGGCTGCCCGGCTGGCTCGGCCTGGCCACCGCCGCGCTCACGCTGCTCGTCGGCGTCCTGATGTCCCGCGCCTTCGGCGACCGCGACGCCGGCACCTTCGCCGACGTGCTCGCCGCCCCGCCCGCCATGCTGGGCGCCGTCCGACTGCTCGGCACCGAGGAGGGCACGGTCGCCGGCTTCACCGCCGGGCACCTGCTGCTCGCCTGCGCCGTGCTGGCCGTCATCGGCGCGCTCGGCCCGGTGTTGGTCGGCGGCGGCGACGGCACCTTCACGGCCCTGGTGGTGGCCGGCCCGCTGGCCGCGAGCGGCGCGCTGATCTGCGCCGTCTGGGACGTGCACCCCGCCAGGGCCGCCGCCGTCGCCGCCCCGCTCGCCCTGGCCCTGACCACGCTGTGGCCCACCGTGGCGCTGCGGGTCGCCAGGATCCCGGCGCCCGAGGTCGTCGCCTCGGCCGAGGACCTGGAGGCGCTGCCGAGCCAGCTGGAGCACGACCGGCTGCGGGAGCGGATCGCCAGGGCGCGGCGGCTGCTCGTCGGCATGCTGGTCGGCAGCCATCTGGTCGCGGCCGGCGGCACGTTGGTGCTCTTCGGCTCCGGCGAGCTGTGGCCGAGCGTCCTGGGCGGCGTCCTGCTGACCCTGACGCTGCTGCGCGGCCGGCTCTTCCGGGAGACGGCGCAGGCCGCGATCCCGCTCACCGCCGGCCTGCTCGCGCTGGCCGGCGGGACGGCGTTCCTGCTCACCGACCGGATGGGCGAACGGCTGCCGCTGCTCGGCATCGCGCTCCCCGTCACCCTGCTGGTCGCCCTGATCGCCGGCGGCGTCGCCGTCTCCGCCGGCCGCGTCCGCCTCAACCCACGGCTCTCCCGCGGCCTCGACCTGCTGGAGTCCGTGATCCTGCTGTCCGTCGTCCCGCTGTCCCTGGCGGTCTGGGAGGTCTACACCGCCCTCCTCGACCTGCGCGTCTGAGGAGGCACGACGTGGCTGCCCCGGTGGATTCCCCCACCCTCCCCCAGCCTGGCGGCTGGGGGTGCCCCCACGAGCCCTCTCCCGGCCTCCGGCACGTTGCGCGGCGCGCGGCGCCGAGCGCGAAAGCGGCCGCGCCGCTTGGCGGCGCGCCGACGCGCCGCTGGCGCGGC
>NZ_BAAGPR010000264.1:0-1230 GCF_054783955.1 Streptomyces mayteni
ACAACCCCGCACCCTCACCCCACCCCGTCCCATCCGCAGCAGCCGCGAACGGCTTACACCGACCATCGGCCGACAACCCCCGCTGACGACTGAACTCGATGAACACGGTGGGTGACGCCATGACGGTCACCCCTCCGGCAAGGGCGAGTGAGCACTCGCCCTGACGCAGGGACTGGGCCGCCATGTGGAGGGCCACCAGCGACGACGAGCACGCCGTGTCCACCGACACCGCGGGCCCCTCCAGACCGAACACGTACGAGATACGCCCCGAGGCCACGCTGCCGGCGCTTCCTGCCAGGAGGTGTCCTTCGAAGCCATCGGGCGCACCGTGGAGGCGCCCCATGTAGTCGTCGTACATGACGCCGGTGAAGACTCCGGTCTGGCTCCCACGCAAGCTTGGGGGCGCGATCCCGGCTCGCTCCA
Organism: Streptomyces mayteni; assembly: GCF_054783955.1. Classification (NCBI taxonomy): domain Bacteria; kingdom Bacillati; phylum Actinomycetota; class Actinomycetes; order Kitasatosporales; family Streptomycetaceae; genus Streptomyces; species Streptomyces mayteni. The sequence goes on from NZ_BAAGPR010000264.1 coordinate 424, forward strand.
GGGCCTCCCAGGCAGCCTCGAGCAGAAGGCGCTGCTGCGGGTCTGTCGCCAGTGCCTCGCGGGGGCTGATCCCGAAGAACCCGGCGTCGAAGTCACCCGCGTCGTAGAGGAAACCCCCCTGCCGCGTGTACGTCCTACCAGCCCGCTCAGGATCCGGGTCATACAGGCTGCCGACATCCCAACCACGGTTCTCCGGAAAACCAGAGACAGCCTCCCGCCCGTCCGCGAGCAGCTGCCACAACTCCTCGGGAGAGGACACCCCACCCGGATAACGGCACGCCATCCCCACGATCACGATCGGATCGTCCCGATCTACCAGGACGGGAGTGACGGCGGCGTGGCCCTCATGGGCGGTCGTAACGCCGGTGAGCTCGGACAGCACATACTCCGCGAGCTCCTTGGGTGTGGGATGGTCGAAGATCGTGGTCGTCGGCAGGCGCAGACCGGTCGCCGCGTTGAGGCGGTTGCGCAACTCGACGGCCGTGAGCGAGTCGAAGCCCATCTCCTTGAACGCCTGTTCCGGCTCCAGCGGGGAGGAACTGGTGTATCCGAGGACCCCGGCCACGATCGAGTAGACCAGGTCTTTCGTGGCTGATCGCTGTTCTTCCAGGCCGAGTCCGCTGAGGCGGTCACGCCAACTCTGCTTCTCGGCCGGCAAGGTAGCGGCCTGGGACAGCGGTGCGACGCTGGCGACGGTGCTCCTGGGCGGTTGGGTGAAGTGGGCGGTGATGGTGTGGGGGTGGGTGGTGGTGAGGGTGGTGTCGAGGAGGGTGAGTCCTTGGGTGTCGGTGAGGGGTGCGAGGTGGT
>NZ_BAAGPR010000265.1:0-1171 GCF_054783955.1 Streptomyces mayteni
CGGAGGCCGATATCGGTCTGGTGGGGTATGAGATGGCGTTGCTGGTGGATCGTGCCGGTACGGTTCTGACGCCCGACCTCCGCGCCGAACTCCAGGGGAGCCTGCTCAACTAGCAGATGACTTGTGCGGATTGGGGCCTCGCACCATAAGGTGCGGGGCGAGGTCGGGCGATGAGTTCGGCACCCGCTCGATGAGCGAAGGCAGTCGGAGGAGGAACTGTGGCAACGCCCCCAGGCGGACCATACGGTAACGAGTACCCGGCGCAGCCGCACGGCGGCGCGCGCCCGGGGCGTTTCAACTTCCCTTCGGCGCCGAGCGGTTCCCGCCCGCGCCCGACCCCGGAGCGGCGCACCCCACCGCCCCGCGAGCCCGGCCATGGCGCGGACGCCGGGCCCGCCTCGACACCGGGCGCGGCCCGCCCGCCGGGAGGCGGCTCCTCCGCGGGTGGCGGCGGCCAGGACGACTGGCAGCCGCCGGGGACCAGGCAGCCGGGCCACCACCAGAGGCGGCAGCTGGACAGCGAACTCCAGCAGCCCCTGGTGCGCCCGTACGCGATGACCGGTGGCCGCACGAGGCCGCGGTATCAGTTGGCCATCGAGGCGCTGGTGAGCACCACGGCGGATCCGGTGCAGCTCCAGGGGCAGCTGCCGGAGCACCAGCGGATCTGCCAGCTCTGCTACGAGGTCAAGTCCGTCGCCGAGGTGTCCGCGCTGCTCTCGCTCCCGCTGGGGGTGGCCCGGATTCTGGTGGCCGATCTCGCGGAGGCGGGCCTGGTCGCCATTCACCAGCCGGGTCATGACGGGGATCCCGGCGGTCAGCCTGATGTGACACTGCTCGAAAGGGTGCTCAGTGGACTTCGCAAACTCTAACGACGCCGGTCTGACCGCGCCGACGCCGTCCCGCTCCACGACCTCCGCGAAGATCGTGATCGCGGGTGGGTTCGGCGTGGGGAAGACCACGTTTGTGGGGTCGGTTTCGGAGATCAATCCGCTGCGGACCGAGGCGGTGATGACGTCCGCGTCTGCCGGGATCGACGATCTGACGCACACGAGCGGCAAGACGACGACCACCGTCGCGATGGACTTCGGTCGTATCACCCTGGACCAGGACCTGATCCTGTACCTGTTCGGTACGCCGGGTCAGGACCGTTTCTGGTTCATGTGGGACGACC
>NZ_BAAGPR010000266.1:0-1105 GCF_054783955.1 Streptomyces mayteni
ACAGCAAAGAATGCCGACAAACATGCCCAAATTGAAAACATGTTGAACCACTCCATTCCATGGGATGTAATTAAAAAAAAAGTAGGCTGTGGAAAGTCCATGATTCGAAGAATTTCAAGGAAAACCAAGTTGCAGTCAAAAAATAGCGCGGGTAGACATCGTTTACTCACACCTAGGGAGGAAACCAAAGCAGCTAGAGACATAAGACTTGGCTTATCTAAAAGCGCAGCCGATGCTTCCTTTGGCGTTAAAAAACCAGATCAAATGGTCAATCCAAAAACAATTGCTCGTACTTTGAAACGCAAAGGTCTAAAATCGACTAAGAAAAAGACGGTACTTCCACTTAATAATGACAAGCAAAAGGCACGATATGATTGGGCAAAGGCTCATAAAGACTGGTCCGAGACTGATTGGGAACGCGTTGTCTTTTCTGATGAGACAAAGATCCAAAAAAGAGGGTCTAATGGCCTAGAATACGCTTGGAAAGAGGATAATGCACCTTATCGAGACCATCACTACAAAAAGAAACATGCTTATGGAGGAGGCGGAATCATGCTTTGGAGTTGCATAACTATACATGGAGGGGGCTACATGTCCTGGCTACAAAGTAATGTAAATGGTGAGCTATACACGTCAGTACTTGAGGAGGAATACAAGGAGACATTGAAGTATTATGGCCTGCAAAGTAAGGACATGATCTTTCAACAAGATAATGCTGTAATAAACGAAGATAAAAAGAAATAAAAAAGCACCAAAACGATAATTTGAGATACTTTTTATTCTTGATTATATCCCAGTTAAAGTTATCCTTTTTCAATGAGGATTTAGGTGGGATATTTATATTCTTTTGAATAATAATTCATGGGGACGATTGAGTTAAATCAATTGGTTCTTTCTTGATGTTTCATTCTGGATTGGGGCATTGCCATCATATCTCGTTCCATGGAATCTTATCTTGTATAATTATATTATAAATCATTGTTCTAAGCTACTAGTGTTGCATTTATAAATAGGCATCCATGGAATTGTTGTTTAAGACGGCACTTGTATTTTGTTCCTGAATGATTATTGGAAGTCGGATCGTAGCCATGTCGTTCTGTGAGCC
>NZ_BAAGPR010000267.1:0-1086 GCF_054783955.1 Streptomyces mayteni
CTAAGACCGCTTGGCCTCCGACTTTAATATAATAACAACTTTTAACAATGGATCTCTTGGTTCTCGCATCGATGAAGAACGTAGCAAAGTGCGATAACTAGTGTGAATTGCATATTCGTGAATCATCGAGTCTTTGAACGCAGCTTGCACTCTATGGTTTTTCTATAGAGTACGCCTGCTTCAGTATCATCACAAACCCACACATAACATTTGTTTATGTGGTGATGGGTCGCATCGCTGTTTTATTACAGTGAGCACCTAAAATGTGTGTGATTTTCTGTCTGGCTTGCTAGGCAGGAATATTACGCTGGTCTCAGGATCTTTTTTTTTGGTTCGCCCAGGAAGTAAAGTACAAGAGTATAATCCAGTAACTTTCAAACTATGATCTGAAGTCAAGTGGGACTACCCGCTGAACTTAAGCATATCAATAAGCGGAGGAAAAGAAAATAACAATGATTTCCTTAGTAACGGCGAGTGAACAGGAAAAAGCTCAAAGTTGGAACCTGTTTGGCCTAGCTAAACCGGATTGTAAACTGTAGAAGTGTTTTCCAGGCAAGCCGGACCGATAAGTCCTTTGGAACAGGGCATCATAGAGGGTGAGAATCCCGTCTTCGGTCTGAGCATTTGCCTTTTGCGATACACTTTCAAAGAGTCAGGTTGTTTGGGAATGCAGCCTAAATTGGGTGGTAAATCTCACCTAAAGCTAAATATTGGCGAGAAACCGATAGCGAACAAGTACCGTGAGGGAAAGATGAAAAGAACTTTGAAAAGAGAGTTAAACAGTATGTGAAATTGTTAAAAGGGAACCGTTTGGAGCCAGACTGGCTTGTCTGTAATCAATCTAGGCTTCGGCTTGGATGCACTTGCAGGCTATGCCTGCCAACGACAATTTGACTTGAGGGAAAAAACTAGGGGAAATGTGGCCCACTTGTGGGTGTTATAGTCCCTTAGAAAATACCTTGGGTTGGATTGAGGAACGCAGCGAATGCTTATTGGCGAGTTTTCCAGGAAGGTTTTCTGAGGTACTACGGTATCAAGGTTGATCTTTTTGGTTATACTTCTATTCGCTTAGGTTGTTGGCTTAAT
>NZ_BAAGPR010000268.1:0-1030 GCF_054783955.1 Streptomyces mayteni
CGGCGGGATGAGGGCGGCCTGGTGCAGATGCTGACCGCGGCCGGTCACGCACACACCACCGGCCTCCCGATCCACTGGCCCCTACCCCCAACCACACCCGTCGACCTGCCCACCTACCCCTTCCAACACCAGCACTACTGGCTCCACCCCACCAGCCCCACCATCCGCCTCGACCACCTCGGCCAAGCGGACGCCGAACACGCCCTGCTCACAGCCAGGATCGATCTCCCGGATGGAACGACGCTCTTCACCGGGCGACTGTCGCTGGAGACACACCCGTGGCTTGCCGATCACGCCGTCGCCACCACCCCACTCCTCCCCGGCACCGCCTACCTCGACCTCGCCCTCCACGCAGCCCACACCACCACCCACCCCCACATCGAAGAACTCACCCTCCACACCCCCCTCACCCTCGACCACCACCCCACCCACCTACGCCTCACCCTCACCCCACCCCACAACACCCACCGCACCCTGACCATCCACACCCAACCCCACACCACAACAGACCCCACAACCCACTGGACACTGCACGCCACCGCAACCCTCACCACCACCCCACCCCCCACACCACCCCAACCCCCCACCACCTGGCCCCCCACCAACACCCAACCCCACGACCTCACCAACTTCTACGACACCCTCGCCACCACCGGCTACCACTACGGCCCCACCTTCCAAGGCCTCACCCACGCCTGGCACAACCCCCAAACCCACCACCACTACGCCAACATCACCCTCCCCCCCAACACCACCACCACCCACCACACCCTCCACCCCGCCCTCCTCGACGCCACCCTCCACACCACCTTCCTCAACAAGATCACAGGCTCCGAGGACGCCGGTGATCAGCCGGAATCAGACTCGATCGACCTGCCGTTCTCGTTCACCGACACGCACCTCTACGCCACCCACGCCACCCACGCCCGCGCCCACCTCACCACCCACGACAACCACCACACCCTCCACCTCACCACCCCCGACAACCAACCCATCCTCACCACCACCCTCACCACCCGACCCACCAACA
>NZ_BAAGPR010000269.1:0-1012 GCF_054783955.1 Streptomyces mayteni
GGTGAGGGCCTTCCGGGTTCGGTGTGGATTACGACGTCTACACCGACCTTGAGAAAGGCCCTCATGCACCACCGTAATGCCCCGTTGACCGAGACCGGGCGTCTGCGCCTGGCCCGCTGCGTCGTGGACGACGGCTGGCCCCTTCGCCGGGCCGCCGAACGCTTCCAGGTCTCGCCCACCACCGCTCAACGGTGGGCCGACCGCTACCGCCGGTTCGGTGAGGCGGGGATGACCGACCGATCCTCCCGTCCGCACCACAGCCCGCGCCGCACCCCGACCCGCACCGAACGCAGGATCATCAAGGTCCGCCTCCTCCGCCGCTGGGGACCGGCCCGCATCGCACACCTGCTGCGCCTGGTCCCCTCGACGGTGCACCGCGTCCTGACCCGCTTCGGCCTCGCGCGCCTGGCCCATCTGGACCGGGCCACCGGCCGCGTCATCCGCCGCTACGAACGGGAGCGGCCCGGCGAACTGGTCCACGTGGACATCAAGAAGCTCGGGAACATCCCTGACGGCGGCGGGCACAAGGTCCTGGGCCGCCAGGCCGGCCGCAAGACCCGCGCCGCCGCCGGCTACAGCTACCTCCACACCGCTGTCGACGACCACTCCCGCCTGGCCTACAGCGAAATCCTGTCGGACGAGCGCAAGGAGACCGCCACCGCTTTCTGGACCCGAGCCCAGCGGTTCTTCGAACAGGCCGGGATCACCGTCGAACGTGTCCTGACCGACAACGGCTCCTGCTACAAGTCCCGCGACTGGCGCGACACCCTGGCACAGGCCGGGATCACCCACAAACGAACCCGGCCCTACCGGCCCCAGACCAACGGCAAAGTCGAACGCTTCAACCGCACCCTGCTCGACGAATGGGCCTACGCCCGCCCCTACCACTCAGAGCAGGAACGACGCGACGCCTTCCCCAACTGGCTCCACACCTACAATCACCACCGCGGACACACCGCACTCGCAGGCCAACCACCCGCCAGCCGCGTCCCCAACCTCACAGGGCAATACA
>NZ_BAAGPR010000270.1:0-1002 GCF_054783955.1 Streptomyces mayteni
GACTTCGGCGGCGGCGCCCGGGGTGTCGAAGCCGGCCCGGTAGGCGGCGTCGGCGAGGCGGGCGTCGGCCTGCTTGCGCCGATCGGCGGTCTCGTCGGCGAGGTCGGCGGCGGGGTCGGCGGCGCCGAGCGCCCGAGCCTCGGCACCCAGCGCGGCGACGCGGTCGGCGACGGTGGCGGCGCCGGACCTGGCCTGGTCGATCTCGGCGCGCAGCGCGGCGAGTTCGGCGGTCAGCGCGGTGTGCCGGGAGGCGCGGACCGCGGCCCGGCGCTCGCCGTTCCGCTGCCGCTCGCGCAGGCCTGCCTCGGCCGCCTCGGCCTCGGCGAGCGCCTGGCGGGCCGCGGGCTCGGCGGCCGGCTCGGCGCCGACGGCGGCCAGCTCGCCCTCCAGGGCCAGGGCGGCGCTCGCCAGCGCCTCGGCCGGCTCCTCCCCCGCCTCGGCGGAGGCGGCAGCGTGGCTCTCGCGGAGCTCGGCGAGCCGCAGGTCGGCCTGGCCGGGCACCGGCTCGGCGGCCAGGTGGCCCTCGCGGGCGGCGGCCCCGGCGGCCCCCTCGACCTGGTCGGCGGTGGGGCGGGCGGGGCGCGGGTGCTCGGGCGAGCCGCAGACGGCGCAGGGCTCGCCGGGGCGCAGGGCGGCGGAGAGCTCGGCGGCGATGCCGCGCAGCCGGCGCTCCTTGAGGTCGAGCCAGTGGGCGTAGGCGTCGGCGGCCGACTCGCGGGCGGTGAGCAGTTCGGCCTCGGCGGCGCCGAGCCCGGCGGCGAGCCGGTCGCGGCGCCTGGCCGCCTGGAGCCGGCCGCCTGCCAGGGCGAGCCGCTGCTCCACGGCCTCGGCCCTGGCGGTGGCGGCGACCGCCAGGACCAGGTCGGCGCGGAGCCGCTCGGCGTCGCCGGCCAGGGTGCGGTGGCGCTGCTCGGCGTCGCGCAGCGACTCCTCGTCCGCGCGGGCCTCGCGGGCCAGCGCGGCGAGCTCGGCGGCGACGGCGCCGGCGCAGGTCTCGGCGGT
>NZ_BAAGPR010000271.1:0-994 GCF_054783955.1 Streptomyces mayteni
CGGCGCCGGGCGCTGGCGCGCCCGTGCCTGTGCCCGGCAACGCCGGGCCAGTTGCCGCGCCGCCGGCGCCCGGCGCCGTGCGCGCCGATGCCGGCTCCGCCGGCACGAGTACGCCGCCGGTAGGTGGCAGCCTGCCCGGCGCCAGCCCGGCTGGCGCACCACCGGTGCCCGGCGCGCCGCAGGCACCCGGCAGCGGGTGGCCCGCCAGCCCCCCGCCGAGCAACGCCGCAGGCACCGGCACCCCGAGCCACAACAGCTCCGCACCGCCGGTGCCCGGCATTGGGTGGCCCGCCAGCCCGCCGCCGAGCAGCGCCGCAGGCACCGGCAACGCCGGCCCCTTCGGCCCGGCTACGCCGCCGACAGGCGGCAGCCCGGCCGACGCCAGCCCGGCTGGCACACCACCGGAGCCCGGAAACGGGTGGCCCGCCAGCCCACCGCCGAGCAGCGCCGCAGGCGCCGGCAACGGCTCGGCTTGGTCGGATGTGGACACGTCCGGGAGTGGGCCGTCCGTCTGGGATGGGACGGACACGTCGAGCATCGGCGAGGAGGACGTGTCCGTGGCGCCGCCGCAGACCGTGTTCGCCGCGCCGTTGGTCGTGGAGGAGGAGGCGGACCGGCCCGCGCCCGCCTCGGAGGCGAGGACCGCGATCCTGCCGAGTGGCAGCGCCCTGCCGCCCACGGCCATCCACCGGACGCCCGGGGCGCGACCGGCGAACGATCTCGCGTCGGCCGACACCGCCAAGTCCGCCCGTCCCGAGCCCACGCCGCCACCGCCGCCACCGGCGCCGGAGGCCCCCGCCGCAGGCGGTGGCGTCAACTACGTGCCGACGCAGGCCGTTTCGCCGGAGATGGTGGCCTCGCTGCGTCGCACGGTCAACAAGCCGGCCGGCGGCGGCCCCGTGCAGCCGCCGCCCCCACCGCCGCCCGCCAGGGCCGGCGGCTCACCGCCGTCGCCTTCCGCGCCGCGAGGCGGCTGCGCCTCGCCCAGCGCCCC
>NZ_BAAGPR010000272.1:0-990 GCF_054783955.1 Streptomyces mayteni
CTCCGCGGGGGGGGCGCGGGCCACGCGCTGGCCGCCGCCCAGGCGGCGGCCGCCGACGCCGCCGAGCGCGGCGCGCTCGCCACCACCCCACTCCAGGCCAGGCGCGGCCGCGCCGCCTATCTGGGCCCGCGCAGCGTGGGCCACCAGGACCCGGGCGCCGCCTCGACCGCCCTGCTCTTCCGCGCCCTGGCGGACGCGGCAACCGGATCGGAGGTCGCCCGATGACCACCACCGCCACCACCACCCGTCGGAGCTTCGCCGGGCGGGTCGCCGCGCCCGGCGTCGGCCTCGGCACGTTCCTCCGCACCGACCGGCCGCTCGACCTGGACGCGACGCCGGAGGGCGCCCCCGCGGCCCTGATCGCCGAGGCGCTGGACGCCGTCGCCGAGCGGCTGTTCGCGCTCGCCGAGTCGCTGCGCGGCGAGGGGCGCGACGAGCAGGCCGACATCATGGAGGTCGGCGGCCAGATCGCCGGCGACCCCGAGCTGCGGGCCGGCGCCGACGCCCGCGCCGCCGCCGGGGCGCCGCCGGCCAGGGCGCTCGACGAGACGGTCGCGGCCTACGCGGACGCGATGGCCGCCCTCGACGACCCGACGCTCGCCGAAGGCGCCGCCGACATCCTGGTCGTCGGGCGGCGTGCGCTGGCCTGGCTGGCCGGTGAACGCGAGCCGGCGGCCGAGCCCGCCACCGGCCGACCGCTGGTGCTGGCGGCCGGCGAGATCGGCGCGGCCGCTCCTCGAGCCGGGCCGCGCGGTCGGCGCCGCCATCACCCTCAGGGGCGGCCCCAACTCGCACGCCGCGATCGTCGCCCGCTCGCTCGGCGTCCCGCTGCTGCTCGCGGCGGACCCCGAGGTGCTCGACCTGCCGGACGGCGTGGAGATCCTGGTGGACGACGCGGCCGACGGCGGGCCGGTCGCCGGCACCCACCCGGCGGAAGCGGAGCGCACGGCGGCCCTGGCCGCGCTGGCCGACGCGGGCGAGCGCCGGGCG
>NZ_BAAGPR010000273.1:0-924 GCF_054783955.1 Streptomyces mayteni
CTTTCTTGTAAGTCGAGCAATAGCAAGGCCATACTCGAGCTTAGGACGGATGAAGGCAGCAAAGAGACGAGAAGAAAGAAGCAGAGTAAAGCCTTGACGGTTAAGACCCATAGAGTGAAGTTGAGCCATAGCCGCCAAGGTACTTGAAGAACGATGCTTAATCATGGCAGACACCGAGATACCTTTGCCATCAAAAGGTACACCAAGATAAGTAAACTCTTCCGTTGTTGGGAGATCTTGACCATACAACGACATTTGGACAAAGCGACTTGAACCTGGGGAAGGTGCATTTAGGACAGCACACTTAGGTGGACTCCACTTGTAACCAAGAGTCAAGGAGTGGATCTGCGCTAGGTCCAGCATATGCCGAACTTCGCTAGCAGACCCAACCAGCGCCACATCATCCGCATACAACAGACTGTTGATGGGTGTGGGCGTAGGAGACGAGGAAGACAAAGCAGCAGTACCAACCAAAGGACCAAAGGGAAGACCATCAGCGACCAGAGCACCAGGACCAGGAGGACCAGAAGGAGACACCGATAACACCGAGGTGGTTGTTGCAGAAGCAGCAGAACGAAGCAGAGCTGGCAATGTGTTGACATAGATAGAGTACAGATGAGGACTCAAGACAGAGCCCTGAAGGACACCTGTACTCGGCACAAACGGATCAGAGACATTGTTCTGCAACAACACAGACACCGAGACATCATCAAACATGTTGGCCAACAAGGACACCAAGGACAGAGGAGCAGAAGAGGCGAGCATCGATTGCCATATGATACGACGATCGACTGTATCATAGGCTGACTTGATGACCAGAAAGGCGACCACAGGATAATGATTGTGTCGGCGTCGGTAAGAGTGCATCAGATCGTGAAGACAGAGAGCTTGATCCAATGCACTACGCTGGTGACGGAAACCACC
>NZ_BAAGPR010000274.1:0-890 GCF_054783955.1 Streptomyces mayteni
CGGAGGCCGATATCGGTCTGGTGGGGTATGAGATGGCGTTGCTGGTGGATCGTGCCGGTACGGTTCTGACGCCCGACCTCCGCGCCGAACTCCAGGGCTCCCTGCTGAACTGAGACAAAGCTCCCCCCACATGAGCACCACCAACTGAATTGCCGACCTGAGGTATCGCTCGGAGGAGCTATGATCACCCCGCCACCTTCGCAGGGCCCGTACGGTGCCTCGCATCACTACGGGTCCTATGACGACGAGGGCGATCAGCCCCTGGTGCGTCCGTACGCGATGACCGGTGGCCGGACGAGGCCGCGGTACCAGTTGGCCATCGAGGCGCTGGTGAGCACCACGGCGGATCCGGTGCAGCTCCAGGGTCTGCTGCCGGAGCACCAGCGGATCTGCCAGCTCTGCCTGGAGGTCAAGTCGGTGGCCGAGGTCTCGGCGCTCCTGGGGATGCCGCTGGGGGTGGCCCGGATTCTGGTGGCGGACCTGGCCGAGGCGGGCCTGGTCGCCATTCACCAGCCGGGTCATGACGGGGATCCGGGTGGTCAGCCTGATGTGACACTGCTCGAAAGGGTGCTCAGTGGACTTCGCAAGCTCTAGCGGTCCGGGCCGGCCGGCTCCGCCTCGAGCCACGACCTCCGCGAAGATCGTGATCGCGGGTGGGTTCGGGGTGGGGAAGACCACGTTTGTGGGGTCGGTTTCGGAGATCAATCCGCTGCGGACCGAGGCGGTGATGACGTCCGCGTCCGCGGGGATCGACGATCTGACGCACACGAGCGGCAAGACCACCACGACGGTGGCGATGGACTTCGGTCGTATCACCCTGGACCAGGACCTGATCCTGTACCTGTTCGGTACGCCGGGTCAGGACCGTTTCTGGTTCATGTGGGACGACC
>NZ_BAAGPR010000275.1:0-884 GCF_054783955.1 Streptomyces mayteni
CGTACCAAGTCGGAGGCCAAGCGGTCTTAGGAAGACAATGCACTGTAACAACTCCTTGGCTCACAGAACGACATGGCTACGATCCGACTTATTGGGCAAGTTTAGAGCCAAAAAGGAGAGATGACCCTCTCAGCGGAAATTCGTACCGGCCTTGCCAAAATATTCCGCAGAGCCGCTGCGAGCCTCTGCAGAAATCGGACATTGAACTGAGATTGAAAAAAAAATAAAAAAAATCCAAAATTTCGGGTACAAAAGCGCATTTTTATCGGTACCGCAATTTCTGTGACCGTAGAGACTATGAGGAAGAATGAAAATTCAAACATTCAGACTTCCTTAGAACCACTTCGTGGCTCTTATCTCTAGGCTAGTCCTGCCTGGGAAATTTTATTTCTCAAGTGCGATAATACCTAGGGGTTCCTCCTAATAAATTTCCTTTTTAGGTAATTTTTGGGAGCATGGGAAACTCTCTGCAGGTAGCTTCGGCATGCCTGCAGTGAGGTCGGTTAGGAAATGTATATTATTACCTGTCAAGGTATAATTACATATAAACCTACTGGGCATCTTTAAAGTGTCCATCGACTGGTTCGCTGGGAAAAAATTTTTTTTCTCTGCAGAATCGGGAGAAAACTGTGGGATAGCTACAGGATAGGATTGTTAGGCTATATTTGATTAAGCAGCAATGCAAAATCTTTATGGCTTAACAATAAATATTTAAAGGTTTATTCCTTTAAATATGTCAACCATCTGGTATTCTACTGGGAAAACAAAGTGGGGACCTTCGGGGCCTCGTCTGTACTTTCGAGTATAGACTTACTTTAAACCAATAGTTACCTGGTTGATCCTGCCAGTAGTCATATGCTTGTCTCAAAGATTAAGCCATGCAT
>NZ_BAAGPR010000276.1:0-849 GCF_054783955.1 Streptomyces mayteni
ACTTTATAGTACAGTCAGCCGTCATGGTTCTTTCGGCAATATAAGCAAGAGTTGGCATGTTGTTAGCAGCGTTGGAAGACATTAGATTTTGATGAAATGGATAAAAAGATGAAGGAAAGAACAAAAAAAAGAAAAACGTATCTCTTTTTATACTTTTTTACAAGCTTTGTTATCATTCCGAGATCAGCCGATAGATAGTGTGAGATTTGAGTTTATAAGGTTTATATAGGATAAAATAGGCTTTGTTTATAAGATACTTGATGTGAGACCAAAGTTTTGAATAGAGTTTGGTTCCCAAAGTAGTAATAATTTGAATATAAGTTCGCTTGTAATAAGTGACCACCAGATCTTGTTAAGTAGATCAAACTTGCTAAAATAGGCTAAACTCTTGAGGTTTAGGAATAGGTTTACAACGAAGTTGATTTAGCTTCAAGGGACTTCAGTATTTTGAATAGAACACAGACCAAAGGGTTTCAATTGAACGCTTGATGGTTTTATTGGTTTATAAAATAAAGAAAAGATAAAAAGAATATAATATTCTGTAGTAAAATAAAGTAAAGTGAAGTGAAGTGAAGTGAAGTAAAAATAGGGATAAGATATGAGGGTATTTATATGTTTTTTGGTTTTCAAGCGAAAGAGTTGATACTCCGTTTTCAAATAGGTTGTTACGCAAAAGTTCATTTTCTAACTGGCGTGGTACAAAAAATATTTACTGTTTGCCTTCTTTCAATGCCTTGATTTTAATGCACCTTTCAATTTTCAACCTTGTGTTATTTTATTGGTTGGCTTGTTGTAAGTGAGTTAATTTGAGTAAAGTTTGCTCGTAAAGCTTGATTGTAAGGTTAAGAT
>NZ_BAAGPR010000277.1:0-844 GCF_054783955.1 Streptomyces mayteni
GGTCCTGCCCGCCTCCCTCCACATCGACGAGCCCTCACCACACGTCGACTGGTCCACCGGCGCCGTATCCCTACTGACCCGGGCCCAGCCCTGGCAGTCGGGCGACCAACCCCGCCGCGCCGGCATCTCCTCCTTCGGCATCAGCGGCACCAACGCCCACGTCATCATCGAAGAAGCACCGAACGCGGGCCCGCCGCCCAGGACGGTGTTGGTCTTCCCGGGGCAGGGGTCGCAGTGGCTGGGCATGGCTGTCCGGCTTCGGCGGGAGTTCCCGGTGTTCGATGCGCGGTTGGTGGAGTGTGAGCGGGCGTTGGCACCGTTCGTGGACTGGTCGCTGACCGAAGTGCTGGCCGGTGAGAGGGGAGCACCGGGGTTGGACCGGGTGGATGTGGTCCAACCCGCTTTGTGGGCGGTGATGGTCTCCCTGGCCACCGCCTGGCAAGAACTCGGCGTGGTCCCTGACGCGGTGGTGGGTCACTCCCAAGGTGAGATCGCCGCCGCCACCGTCGCCGGCATCCTCACCCTGGAGGACGGTGCCCGCATCTCCGCACTCCGTTCCCGAGCGTTGACCGCTCTGGCCGGCACCGGCGCAATGGTCTCCCTGCCCATGAACGCCGAGGACGCCACCGAGTTGATCAGCACCTGGGAGGGTCGTCTTCATGTGGCGACGCGCAACGGGCCAGTCTCCACCGTCGTGGCGGGAGATGTTGAGGCTGTCGAGGAGCTGATGCTCTGGTATGAGGGACAGGAGGTTCGGGCCCGGCGGATCGATGTCGACTACGCCTCCCACACCCCCCACATCGACCAACTCCACGACACCCTCGCCGAAGTGTTGAGGCCGGTG
>NZ_BAAGPR010000278.1:0-798 GCF_054783955.1 Streptomyces mayteni
ACACCACCATCACCACCCTCCTGGACGCCGACCACACCCTGTTCATCGAAGCCTCCCCCCACCCCGTCCTCACCATCGGCATCAACGACACCATCGACACCCACGACACTCCGGCTATAGCCATCGGGACGCTGCGGCGGGATGAAGGCGGCCTGGTGCAGATGCTGACCGCGGCCGGTCACGCACACACCACCGGCCTCCCGATCCACTGGCCCCTACCCCAAACCACACCCGTCGACCTGCCCACCTACCCCTTCCAACACCGGGTGTTCCCTCTTCCCTCCACCCAGCTCCCCACCGGTGCTGGTGCAGCAGGTGTGCCCGACACCGTGCCCGTGGATGAGCCGGACGATGCGCTCGACACGTCTTCGTCCCTGGTCTCCCGCCTCGCAGGTCTCACGCGCGGAGAGCAGGAGGCGGTCCTGCTGGAACTCGTCAGGTCCCGGGCGGCCGTTGTGTTGGGGCACGCCTCGCCGCATTCCGTCACCGCCGACGAGACGTTCAAGGCGCAGGGATTCGACTCCCTGGGGGCGGTGGAGCTGCGGGATCGGATCGCCGCGGAAACCGGTCTCCGACTGCCACCCACGGGCATCTTCAACTACCCCACCCCGGTCGAACTCGCACGGCACCTGCGAGGCCGGCTGATGGGGGAGAACGTCGAGGACGTCATCACCGAGGCGATCTCTGTCGCCGGAAGTGAGGATCCGATCGTGATCGTGGGGATGGCGTGCCGTTATCCGGGTGGGGTGTCCTCTCCCGAGGAGTTGTGGCAGCTGCTCGCGGACGGGCGGGAGGCTG
>NZ_BAAGPR010000279.1:0-798 GCF_054783955.1 Streptomyces mayteni
AACATGTTTTATAAAAATACAAGTGCTTTTACATTATAACAAAAGAATACGTGTATATTCTAAAAAGAATAAAAAAAAGAGAAGCTTTGTTAACATCTTGTTACAAGGCAGTTATAATTAATAGATACAAGCACAATTTTTTTGTTTTTCAAGTAAATAGATTGCTTTATTATTTTTTTATGACAAATAATATAAAAGAATATATGTTTTTAAGCTTATATTAGTTCATTACTTACTTTATGTTTACACATGGGTGTAAATTGCCATTAGCCATTAGAGATGTTAACATTGCCAACTTTCTTTATCAAAAAAGACTTTTCAACAACAAGCAGCAATATAAGTTTGATATTCTTATAGTTTTATCGTGTTAAAACGAACAACTTTGCTCATGAGGTTCATGTTCGTCATCCGAATGTGTCCCATTAGGAATTCCTAATGTAAAAAAAAAAAAAAAAAAAAAGAAACCGACATTAGACTTGGTTATTACCTTTTTTATAAGCTTACATTTGACCAGTGCTTGAGCTTTCCTTTTTTTTGTTTTGTGCCTTTGGTATCTAAAGTATTCCATGAAACAAAACAAGGGAAAAAAAAAGGTTACTTTAAGCACCGACTTTGTTTTTTAAATTTAACATGTTTTTTTTTTTATCAGGCATATTTTCTCTTTCTACCAATTTTCTTTGCTATTTCCAAATTTAAAAAATATAAACATGAACAACTTCAACGCCACCAAAATTATTTGCACCTGTTCTGAATGCAGTAACCATCCCAATGGATTTAGAATGCTTGCAAAGAGAACTG
>NZ_BAAGPR010000280.1:0-793 GCF_054783955.1 Streptomyces mayteni
CTAAACATACGTCCAAATTAGTCAAAAAACATCTTGAACAGCAATCCTACAACATCCTAGAGTGGCCAGCACAGTCCCCTGACTTAAACCCAATTGAGAATATGTGGTCATTGTTAAAGAGAAGCTTGAATGATTATGAAACAGCATCAAAAGGCATGAATGAACTATACGAACGAGTAACTAAAGTTTGGTGCGACTTAATGAAGCCGGAAGAGTGCCAAAAGGTCATAGAAACAATGCCTAAGCGTATAAAGCAATGTATCAAGAATAAAGGACGCTGGACTGACTATTAATGCCAAATAAATAAACCATTTTGTTTTTTTTCAAAAGTGCCGCAAAACTGTCCCAATGCACCGCTTGTTTTCTATCCCCTCTATCTCCGTCTGCGCTGTTTTAATTTGTTTTTGCTTTACATGTTTTGGTACTACACTATTTTGGCTATCGAATGATATACAATAAGGTGTACATTAGCTTAACAACTATGGTGCTACAAGCCCTAGAAGAGAAAATTACGAAACATTGGGACAGTTTTGCGGGTCACTGTAAGTTTCGACTTGGATCACTGTCAATCCCTTTATAGCCTTTCCAGCAATCTACCATAACATGCGAACCTGTCATCAATGATTAAATGCACTGATCATCTAGCATATACATATTCTAATCATTACCATCCTTTACAAATGTATCGATTATTAGCTTCAAGGTATTTTGATTGCGGTTAGGTACCGTCAACAAGAACACCTTGCGCTCGGGCGTACGCTCTACACCTCCAACAACCCAAACACCATCGACC
>NZ_BAAGPR010000281.1:0-786 GCF_054783955.1 Streptomyces mayteni
TATTGCAAGGAAAGGAGAAGAAAAAAAAAAAAGGTTCTCGTTTAGACTGCGAGGTCTTTTAAATTGCTGTTTTTGAATTTCTGCTTACACACATGTGAAAAAAAAAAGGAAGCACTTTATAATACAGTGCGGTTCATGGCTCTTTCCGACAAAATACCTAGCTGGTCGGTCAACGCAGCCACGCAGCGACCACAGGCACCAGAGCCTCCTACCAAATTGAAAAATATGCCCTGATCCCAAGTAGTGGCCAGGAAGCGAACATCACTTATGAATGCTACTTTCGAAAACAACATTCACAACAGTCAACAAGACAAAGCTATTCATCTAAAATGTGGAGAGCAGGACGTTCTCCAGGTAGTGTTCTCCTGGACATGACCGATAGATCTGAATCGCCCGTGCAGCTTATGGCCTTAATTGCGAAACAATTTCCATCACGATTGGGCAGTTGTAACTACCAAAGAAGGCAGTCGAAAGATCGCTGAAATCAACTTTGATCCCTTAGATCCTGCCATCGATCACATTCTTAAAGACGGCATTACTTTTGAAAATGATGCGGTTAGGCTTTTACCTTGTCGAGCCTTAGATCCAGCTGTCCCTTTAGTTCGACTTCGACTATCGAACCTTCCCTTTCTTAAAGAGGACATTCTTAAGGAACAATTGAAAATGAGTTTTTCTTAAAAGTACGACAAAGTGTCATGATACGATGAATTTAAAAGTTATGGTTTTGTTACGCTTTTTTTTTACCAAATGGCTGTTGAAAGTAAGTTCATATGACCTTTTAGTTCT
>NZ_BAAGPR010000282.1:0-779 GCF_054783955.1 Streptomyces mayteni
AGATTCATCAAAGAATCTTGAATCTTTATTGACTTTGTTAATTTTTAATTGAGATACAGGTAAAATAGAACAACAGATTAATTCCGGCGTATAGTCTCTGAAGATCCCCAAAAAATTCAAATCTAATGGGTTTCCTGCTGATTGTGTTTGATATAATGTATAATTATCAAACAGTTTCCAGCAAATAGCCGAATTTAAAGCCGGCAGAATAAGTTTACCGGCTAATACAGGTAAAGATAGAAGTAATAAAACTGCTGTAATTAATACAGCCCATACAAATAGAGGCATTTTGTGGAATGACATTCCAGGAGCTCTCATATTTAAAATAGTAGTAATGAAGTTCATTGCTCCTAACATAGAAGAAATACCAGATAAATGAAGACTAAAGATCGCTAAATCTACAGATCCACCAGAATGAGAAGCAATACCTGATAATGGAGGATAACATTAATGTTGATAACCTCAAACCCTTATCTGTTGGATATGGGGTTCTATCGTTATACTCAATAGCTCTCGCTATTGTTCGGACTATACCTTCAACCTAAGACTTAGAAATCCACAATGTGTTATCCGCTCTAACCTTTCTTAATTCTCGTAATACTTTTTGAACTTTTACAAGTTGAGAATAGTCTCCTTTGTGTTTATTAAATGATCTAGACCAAATTCTGTATTCAACACCTTTCATACCTTTTATAGTATTAAAGAAGTATTTTGATACATTACTGATTGCTCTAGAATTAGTAGTATCAATCATATAATGGTTATATTTTTCTTTGTAT
>NZ_BAAGPR010000283.1:0-758 GCF_054783955.1 Streptomyces mayteni
ATACTTGGTCGCACGAGGGTATAGATAGCTAAGAGGTACTGTGATAATATTAAAAACAGTAATAATATAGTTGGCCAGTATATGAAGTGGGCCTAGCACTTCGTTTAGCCATGAGAATACCTTAATACCTGTTGGTACTGCGATGATCATAGAAGCTGCTGTAAAGTAAGCTCGAGTATCAACGTCAAGACCTACTGCGTACATATGGTGACTCCATACAATAAATCCTAGAATACCAATAGATGCAATAGCATATACCATCCCGAGGTAGCCAAAAATAGGCTTTTGTGAAAATGTTGAGATAATGTGTGAAATCATACCAAAACCTGGAATGATCATTAGATATACCTCAGGGTGTCCAAAGAACCAAAAGAGGTGTTCATATAGAACTGGGTCACCACCACCAGCAGGGTCGTAGAATGATGTGTTGAAGTTTCGATCTGTAATAATCATTGTTAGTGCACCAGCTAGAACTGGGATACATAGGATAATGATAATTGATTGGAATAGCATAGCCCATACAAATAGAGGCATCTTGTGTAGTGTCATACCAGGAGCTCGCATGTTAATAATAGTAGTGATAATGTTCATAGCACCTAGCATTGATGAGATACCTGAAAGGTGTAGTGAGAAAATAGCTAGATCTACTGATCCACCTGAGTGAGATTGTACACCTGTAATAGGCATGTAAAGAGTCCAACCTGTACCCATACCTTGTTCTACGAATACACTTGAAACGATAAGAACAATAGCAGGAG
>NZ_BAAGPR010000284.1:0-754 GCF_054783955.1 Streptomyces mayteni
CCAGTTTCTGCAGCCGCGGGTCCGGCACTTCGACCACGCCGACGTTCGGATCGATCGTACAGAACGGATAGTTGGCCGACTCTGCGCCGGCTTGCGTAATCGCATTAAACAAAGTCGATTTGCCGACGTTCGGCAAGCCGACGA
Organism: Streptomyces mayteni; assembly: GCF_054783955.1. NCBI lineage: Bacteria > Bacillati > Actinomycetota > Actinomycetes > Kitasatosporales > Streptomycetaceae > Streptomyces > Streptomyces mayteni. The sequence goes on from NZ_BAAGPR010000284.1 coordinate 145, forward strand.
TTCCACAGGACAGTGCCACGGATGAATCCAGCTCCTTGTTTCCGTATCATCGCTATCGTCTAAGGACGACTATCCTTTGAATTATACCGGATTTCCTGTGGAATCGCCAGCCTCCGCCTTCCAACAGCTTCAACCATTCTCCAACTTCGACAACCGAAATCGCAAAATCAATCGGCTCTCTCTTGGGTCGTCTGCATGCGCCGTTTGCTGCCGCTGTATGCCGATTTGCGGATTTTCCCCGAACCGCGCCTGCTCGCGGTGCCGCTTATTTCCCCGCCAGCCTTCTCAGCACGGTGCCGAACTCCGCCCAGGTGACAGGCGCATCGGGGTCGTGCGGGGAGTCGATTAACCTCTCCGCCTTGAGCCATTCGAGCGCCGACGTTTTCCAATCCGTCACGGGCTCGGCCGCGATCTCCCGGCCGATCTGGACGATGCTCTCCCCGTACCCGACTCCCGGCACGGCCCATCGTCCGTTGAGCTGCTCCCAGGTCGGAGCGGCGCCGCGCAGTCCGGCGGACTGCAGAATCGAGAATCGGGGATCGACGAGCTTGGCCCCGGACGGCAGCGGGGCAGTTGTCGCATATCCGTACAGATGCTGGATTTGCGCTTC
>NZ_BAAGPR010000285.1:0-740 GCF_054783955.1 Streptomyces mayteni
ATCTATTTCACTAGTCATCGACTTTCTTTTCATCTTTCCCTCACGGTACTTTTCACTATCGCTACGTCATTCATACTTAGCCTTTGAGGATGGTTCCCCAATTTCTTTTCTTTTTCTAAAAAGAACTTCATGCAAGTTTTCTCTTACATTACTTATTTATTATCTATTTTATCATAAGCATACAGGGCTATTACCTTCTACGGATTACTTTTTCCAAAGTATTCTGCATTATAATAATGATATTTGGCTAGTTCTATTTCGCTCGCCACTACTTTAGAAGTCACGGTTGTTTTCCTTTCCTACAGTTACTAAGATGGTTCAGTTCACTGTGTATATAATTTACGGTTTCCCGTGCGGAACGCTATAATAAATTCATATATTATATAGCTTTTAGACAATAAGTCTTCCGTATAATGAATGCGTGCTAGACATCCCCAACAATCACTTTGATTACTCACACCTATGTGTCCATATATTTGTCATACTTATATTTACAAATTTATAAATATTTACTTATCTATAACTAATATAATTCATTACTACATCCTAACATGTATATTATTATCTTATTAAATTTATTATCTAGTATACTTAAATTGTATATAATTTCTTAGTTTTGTTTAATACTTTTTCTGCCTTGTTTATATAGATATAATAATAATAAATAAAAGTAGACATAATAAGTAGATAGTAATACTACATTATTTGTCTTTAGTCTTTAATTTAATTAGTCAAGTATA
>NZ_BAAGPR010000286.1:0-733 GCF_054783955.1 Streptomyces mayteni
TACTTTAGACCAGCTGCTGTAGCAGAATCTGAATCTCGATAAAGAGTAGCTAGAATATATACTGCAAATGATTGTAGTTCAATACTTAGATATACTGATACTAGATCTGCACTTGAGACTAGGAATGAAGCACCACAAGTTGTAAATAGAATAATAATAGGATATGTTGTAATAGTTGGTACTGCTGTAAATACTGTAGATCGTGATTGTAGATTACTTGTTACAGGAGCCCATGGTAGAAGAATCATAGCACCAATAACAAAGATAAATGTGTCAGCCGATTGAGACACTGATGTTACCTGGAATAGACCACTGTAAATACTTACACCTTCTCCAATACCTTGAAGATCTAGAGCATTATATGATAGTGCTGCAGTGTAAAGTAGAACTAGTGAACACATCCGAGTTAGTAGAATAGGATTAATAGATGTATTAGATAGCGCTATGGCCATCATAATAATAAATAGACTAGTTACTAGCATCCCTGTTATTAATTCACTATAATTTTAATTGTTTTCATCTATTCTAATTATACGAGTATTCAGACTCGAACTGAAAAAATTCGCTTGGAAGGCGAAGGTATTACCAATTATACTATACTCGCTTTATAAATTATCATTATTATACTACTTATAATATATTTTTAACGCCCTATAGGATTCGAACCTATATTGACTGTTTCGAAGACAGTAGTACTGACCATTATACGAAAGGCGACTTCCACATTTTTTAT
>NZ_BAAGPR010000287.1:0-730 GCF_054783955.1 Streptomyces mayteni
GATGCAACTGGTTGTGATACTAGCATATCGTAAATTAGGTATAGAAATAGAACTGTAGCTACAACTGAAATCATTGATCCAATAGAGCTAATGTAGTTCCATCCTTCGTAAGCATCAGGATAGTCAGGAATTCGTCGAGGCATTCCAGCTAGTCCTAGGAAGTGTTGTGGCATGAATGTAGTATTTACACCAATGAATAGAGTCCAGAAGTGGATTTGTGCTAGTCGTTCGTTGTACATCTTACCGAAGATCTTAGGTGCCCAGTAGTAGAATCCAGCGAAGATAGAGAACACAGCACCCATTGAAAGTACGTAGTGGAAATGGGCCACTACATAGTAGGTATCATGCATTGCTACGTCCATTGAAGCGTTTGCTAGTACTACTCCTGTTAGTCCTCCAATTGTAAATAGAGCTACAAATCCTAGTCCGAATAGCATAGGTGCTGTATATCGGATAGATCCACCGTATGCCGTTGCTCCTACTCTTTCTTCGATCATTTCAGATCTAGGCTAAAAGAGTCTACCTTTAATTGCTTAAAGGAGTGGACTATGTCTTAGATCACCGTATATTAATTAATACTTAGGTTGACCTGGGGCGTATAGTCTCTACGCTTTTACATTAGCCGTTTCCAATTAATGATTTAGTTCGACGATTGTCCTATATATGTTACTTATTCCATATATAGGAGTTCTCTCGAATTTGCCCCGCTATATTATTACTTGATTATTAC
>NZ_BAAGPR010000288.1:0-710 GCF_054783955.1 Streptomyces mayteni
GACCGGCAGGTGGAGTTCTACCGGTGGTTGCAGTCCTCCGAGGGCGCGATCGCGGGTGGCGCGACCAACAGTTGGGAGGGCCACTACGGCACCCCGCCGTCGGGCACCCCGACGTTCTACGGCATGTACTACGACGAGAAGCCGGTCTACCACGACCCACCCTCCAACCAGTGGTTCGGCATGCAGGCCTGGTCCATGCAGCGCCTGGCCGAGTACTACTACGAGTCCGACGACCAACTCGCCGGCCAGGTCCTCGACAAGTGGGTCGACTGGGTCCTGGACAACGTGACCATCGGCACCGGCGGCGACTACCAGATCCCCTCCACGCTCGCCTGGTCCGGCGCCCCCGACACCTGGAACGCCAGCAACCCCGGCGCCAACAACAACCTCCACGTCCAGGTGACGGAGTACACCCAGGACGTCGGCGTCACCGGCTCCCTCGCCAACGCCCTCTCCTACTACGCCGCCGCCAGCGGCGACACCGAGGCCCAGGAGACCGCGGCCGGCCTGCTGGACGCGCTGTGGGCGAACTCGGACGGCATGGGCATCTCGGTTCCCGAGACCCGGCGGGACTACAACCGGTTCGACGACCAGATCTACATCCCCAGCGGGTGGAACGGCACCATGCCCAACGGGGACACCATCGAGCCCGGCGCCACCTTCGACTCCATCCGCACCTTCTACCAGGACGACCCCGACTGGCCCCAGGT
>NZ_BAAGPR010000289.1:0-709 GCF_054783955.1 Streptomyces mayteni
TGACCAACAACAGATGACGTGCCCCGTGCTCCGTGACCAGGTGACGCGCCACCAACGCACCAAGACCACCCGTACCCCCCGTCACCAACACCGTGCCACGCCAGTGGTCCGTCGATGACGGAGCGGGAGCGGTGGTGGGCCTGAGGTGAGGGGTGTGGGGGGTGCCGTGGCGGACGGCGATGTGGGGCTGCTGGTGGGCCAGGGCGGTGGCGATCACGGCCGAGAGGTTGTCCTGCGAGGTGGGGTGGTCGTCGAGGTCGACGAGGGTGATGCGGCCGGGATGCTCGTTCTGGACGCTGCGCACCAGCCCCCAGACGGGAGCGGTGACCAGGTCGATCCGATCGGTGGGACCGACAACCGTGGCGTTGTGGGTCACCACCACCAGATGATCGTGCTCGGGATGCGGATCGGCCAACCACTCCTGAAGACGACCCAGCGCATGGCTGAGCACCTGATGCACCACGACAGGATGCTCAGCCACACCAGCAGCCGAAACACCCGCGGCATCGAAGACGGTATAGCCGGGTGACGTATCGACGACCGCGCCGGTCACCAGGGGCAGCCATGTCAGCTGGTGGAGCGGGAGCGGACTACCGACAGAGAGGTCGTTGGTGTTGGTGGGTCGGGTGGTGAGGGTGGTGGTGAGGATGGGTTGGTTGTCGGGGGTGGTGAGGTGGAGGGTGTGGTGGTTGTCGTGGGTGGTGAGGTG
>NZ_BAAGPR010000290.1:0-701 GCF_054783955.1 Streptomyces mayteni
TAAGCCCGCTTGGCCTCCGACTTGCCGCGCGCGAGCGGCCGGCGCTACCGCGCCACGGCCGGCCCGGCCTCGTGCCGCCTGGCGGCGGCCACACCTGGGCTGCCGCCAGGCGCGGTGCTTCCCGCCCGCCTCTTTTCCGCGCGAAGCGCGCGGGAGGCCGCGCAGCGGCCAAGCCCGGGGGGCCGCCCCCGTCGGCCACGGCAGCGGCCGAACGGCCGGTGCTACCGCGCCGCAGTGACCCTGCGGGCCCCGGGTCATGGCCCGCGCAGCGGGCCAGTGACGGATCCGGGGACGCCCACGGCGGGGAACGAAACGGCCGACCGGCCCCGTTGGGCCACGGCCGCACCGCGGCCGTGCCAGCTGCCGAGCCGCCGGCCGGGTGACGTCACGGGCCCCGGGCCCCCTCCCCGCGAAGCGCGGGAGCGGGCGGCCCGGCCCACAGCCGCCCCACGGCCGGCCACGGCCCGTGGCGGCTGCCCGCGCGAAGCGCGAGGGCAGGCCGCGCCACCAGCCGGGTGACGCCAACGGCCCCAGCCCCTCCCCCCGCGAAGCGCGGGAGCGAGCGGCCCGTTCCGCGCAGCGGCCCAGGCCCACGGCCGCGCCACGGCCGGCGGGGCCGGCCGTGGCGGCCGCGCCGCCGGTCGGGTGGCGACAAAGGGCCCCGGCAGCGGCCCCGCCGGCCGGGCCCGGGGCGCGCCGCG
>NZ_BAAGPR010000291.1:0-686 GCF_054783955.1 Streptomyces mayteni
TGTAAATGGTAGGAAATTTACTAGACCTCCTAGTCGTCGTAGATCTTGTTGATCTGCCATACCATGAATTACAGCACCTGCAGCTAGGAATAGTAGAGCCTTAAAGAAAGCGTGATTTACTAGATGAAATAGTGCTACATTATATTGTGATAGTCCTACTGCCATAAATAGATATCCCATTTGTGAACATGTACTATATGCAATTACTCGCTTTAGATCATTTTGTAGTAGACCTGTTGTTGCTGCAAAGAATGCTGTTAGAGCCCCTACCCATGTAATTACTACAAGTACTGTAGGACCATATTCAATAATTGGTGATGATCGTAGCATTAGATATACTCCTGCTGTTACAAGAGTAGCAGCGTGAATTAGAGCTGATACTGGAGTAGGACCTTCCATAGCATCCGGTAGCCATGTATGTAGAGGAATATTAGCAGACTTAGCCATAGCACCAACTAGTAGTAGTAGTCCAATAATAGTAATAGCTGTTTCGTTAATGTAAGGAGCTACTGAAAATACTGAAGCATAATCTACATTACCAAATACCCAGAAAATTGCAAAGAATCCTACTGATAGGAACATATCACCTACTCGGTTAACTGTTAGAGCCTTCATACCTGCCTTATTTGCTTGCATTCGAGTATACCAGAAGTTAATTAGTAGAAATGATGAGATCCCGGTTCCTT
>NZ_BAAGPR010000292.1:0-681 GCF_054783955.1 Streptomyces mayteni
CTTTCGACTGAACTGATTTATTGGTGGACTCAGAACCGGTGTTGGCTTCGGTGTTGCGATGCATCAAGGATGTACGCTTTCTAGCAACAACTTGGGACCATGGCATATTGCCTGATCTGGGTGGCTGATTGGGTGGAGGTCGCGGCGTGACTGCTTTGACCGAATGGTTAGATATTTTATCGGAAAGAACCATGGTATTTACACATGTAATAAAGTAATAATGTAAATTACTACGAACAATGATCATCCAAATTAGGAATATCGGACATTGTATTATGCCACGTCAAATAAAATTATATTCCGATCCACTCCAGAATATTCTAACAAGTTCCTGGATCAGGATTAATAATTACTTCTTAATAGCAGATGTTAAACAATACCAATCATATAATTAACGCATCGTCTAATATCGATTAATAATCAATAATCATATACTGTGAATACTATCATTTAGCCGTGGATAGAAAAGTATAAATACCCTCATATTTTTAACTTGAATAAAGGACAATCTACTTTGAGTCTCACTTATTTTTATATTTGTTGATTGACTTAGTACTTTTTTATATTATAAAACCACAGACATACCACCTTCTTCATCTGGACGCACCACATCGACAACCGTTTCCTCTATCATTTACGATCCTCCTATTCCATCTAAGCACTCATCGTCGCCTAATAGTG
>NZ_BAAGPR010000293.1:0-654 GCF_054783955.1 Streptomyces mayteni
TTAAAGAATACCGTTTATTGTCAGTCGTCTACTGTCTAATCCTGATGATCGTTGACACATTCTAACTGATGCTACATATGTGCTTTTGTCGGAAATACAGTGGGTCAAAAAACTGCACCAACGTAACCTAATTTTTCGGAAATAAGAGCACAGGTCTGTCAGTTTAACAGCAAACGTTACGAAACTTGAACCAAACAAAGTTAATACTATTATCATTTATTGACAAAACTTTCAAAGTCAGACGCTGAGTATACACTTAAAGCGCGTCCAGAAAAAAGCGGAGGTCGGTTGGTGCAGTTTTTTGACTTCCTTAAAATCGAATGGATCCGCCCTTTTTTGCTAATACTGCTTGTATTCTGTCGGACATACTATCTATATATTTAATGCATTATTCCTTAATAAACGAATTCCATTCATTTTCGACTCTTTCCCACAGTTCGTGGATGCTGATCGTCCTATTATTTTACATGCTCAGCTTTAACTTCAAATGATGCCATACATGCTCAATAGGATTAGGATCTGGACTTTGTGATGGCCAATCATCAATGCAAACCATGACACTATCTTTCATCCATTGCGTTGTGGGCTTTGATCGATGTTTAGGATCATTGTCGTGCTGAAATACCGATGTTTCCCAATTCAGATTATAGTACT
>NZ_BAAGPR010000294.1:0-636 GCF_054783955.1 Streptomyces mayteni
ATGCTGCTGCGTTGGCGTTGTAAGCAATCCTCCTGTTAAGGAGTTTCTATCATAAAGTATTGATGTAAGTATTATAGGCATTTTATATTATAATTTTTAAATATCAAGTACTTACTGCATTTACGCGGCTGCGGCAGGCTGACGTTGGTGTCGCCACAGCTTTCCCATTTGCCTTATCCACCATGTAATAGAACTTACTTCTAATCATGGTGAATATCTGCGAATCAGACAGGCAATTGAAGCGTTGGTGCTTCCTGACTTCATCGCGCAACAGATTTTTTACTTTTCTGTTGGCCTTGTCGGTGATGGACTTGAGCGTATCAAACTTGATGCCACGGCCAACCAAGTATTCACGGTAGTGATCAGCTATGTGATCCTATAATGTAAGTGAAAAAATTAAGAAATAAAGTTATTAAATTGAATTTACTAATTGATACTTTAATTTTAAACTTACACTACACTGCTTTCTGACCTTGTTGATCTCAGCCACAGAAACATACTGCTGCCCTTGCTGTGGCTGTTGAACTGGATGTTGCTGCTGCAGCTGCAGCTGTTGCTGTTGCCACATTTGAGTAAAAAACTGCATTTGGGCAGTCATCATCTCTGGTGTGAAACTAGAGGCTGCTCCAATGGCCT
>NZ_BAAGPR010000295.1:0-636 GCF_054783955.1 Streptomyces mayteni
CTAGTTTCAATTTGTTGTTGAGCAGTGTCGATCATAACGGACATTGAATAATCACAACTAAAAAAAGTATATTAAAATAATAATTTAAATCTTTATCAAATAAAACTATTACTATTAGATTCATTCTATAAAGTAAACATCAACAATAAATAAGTCATGATCTTTACTATTCACCATTTCTGTAAATGAATAATAATGGATCAGGTACCTAGTCAACTATGATCTGACTGGAGGCATTTCATATAAATATATCTTTCCTCTCAATGAAGACGGGACAATTCTCCCAGATCAGTTAAAGAACAATAAGATCTATAAAAACAACGAATTAAAAATTTTCATAATCGATTCAGTGATCATTCTTCAATCAAACATGTCAATTATTGGATCTACGCTCATAACTACTCATTTACCCGCCAACTGATAGAAGAATATAAATAGTAGACTTTGTAATGATTTCTTTTTAACAATTAAGATTGTCTTAAATAAAGTTCAGTCTCAAAAAGTATTCTTTGGTTTTATTGTTATTCCTTAATTACTTTACCAGAATATAACAGCAGTTATAATTTATAGTTTTGATGATTTGATACTCCCATGTCGTAATTGTTGACGTCACCAGTGACAAGATCATCACATAAT
>NZ_BAAGPR010000296.1:0-630 GCF_054783955.1 Streptomyces mayteni
CCCAAGCACTCCGTGCAGGGGGCACCCCCACCCAGGCCGCCAGGCCTGGGGGAGCCAAGGCCTGATCCACGAAGATCCAAAAGACAGGCCCTAGCCGCCGAGCTGGATGCCGGCCATCCGCCGCCACTCCCGCGGCCCGGTCCGCAACCGGGCCGCCAACTCCCCGTCCAACGCCTCCCGCACCTCGACGCCGGCGGCCGCCGCGGCCGCCTCGAGCACGTCGCGGCTGGCCGCCACGACATCCCCCCATGCGCCGTCCTCCCCCACGAGGACCAGCCGGTACCCCCGAGCCCCCAGATAGGCGATCTGCCCGCCGGCTCCGCCGTGCTCCTCGGCGAACCGCCGGACGGTCTTGGTCACGTGGCGTGGGACGGAAGCGGTGTCACTCATGGGGGCAGGTTACCGGCCAGTACGCCGTGAGGGGAGGGCGTGGGGGGGTTTTCCCCACCCACCCGCCCTTCCCCCCGCGCTCCGCGGGGGCGGAGGCGTCTGCGCCGCCTGGCCCGTGAGGCGGGTGCCCCACGCCCGACGCGGCTTTTCCCCGCCCACCCGCCCCTTTCCGCGCTTCGCGCGGTGGGGGCGGCTGCGCCGCCGGGCTGGGGTGGGTGCCCCGCGCTTCGCGCGGGGTTT
>NZ_BAAGPR010000297.1:0-605 GCF_054783955.1 Streptomyces mayteni
GGGGTTGTTTGCAAACCTGACAAAAGGGCATAGTCGGGTATGCAAACTTCCCGTGTCATAGACACTTCTGCAAAGAGAACAGACAAGGAAACGGGAGACACCACTACTGGCAGAGGAGTAATTGACCATGGCACGAGCAGTGGAGATCTTTGTAGGAATCTCCATGCCATGGCCAAGGGCACGAACAAAGAAAGAAAGAAAGGCCAACAATTCTTCACCGGCTTCAACAGAAAGGTGCTTTGCTTGAAAAAGCACAAGGTAAAGGACCAGGAGATACTCCAGTTGTTGGTCGTTGGTCATTTCTTCTTCCATGTCGACATCCATGTCAGCATCAAGGTCGAATTCTAAATTTGTTTAATATAAAAAAAAGGGTGTGTTTATAAACATACCTTCAAACGTGCTTCTTTCAGTAGAAGTGGAGGGTTGCTCGAAGGTATTTTCTGATCTTCTTTGTCTCAAAACTATTTTAATTGCACTTTAGTCTTTCTGCATTTCTTTAAAAAAAAATGTACCTTCTCCAACTTTGTCAATACGCTTATGAGTATTAGCGGTTTTCTTGGCAATCATTTTGAATCCTTCAGGACAGTTGCTGCATTTGGTGCATT
>NZ_BAAGPR010000298.1:0-598 GCF_054783955.1 Streptomyces mayteni
GCCACCCAGGCGCGGCCCGGCGCCGGCACGCTCGGCCCATGTGTCGGCATCGGCCTGCCCGGAGACGGCCTCGGGCCGTCGGGCCGGGAGCGGCTCCGCCGCGCCGGCGTCGGCGCTCTGGGCCCGTTCGGGCCGGCCCTGCCGGGCCCCGTCGGGCCCGGCACCGCTTCGAGCGACCGCCGGGGGCTGCCAGGAACCGGTGTGTTCGTCCCACCTGTCGCTGCCGGCCTCGGGCCGCGAGGCGCCGCCGTGGCCGCGCCACGGCGCGCCCGGCGCGGCCGGGCCGGCTTCGCCCCGTCGGGGATCGCCGTAGTGACCCGGCTCGCCTTGGCCGAACGGGCCCTCGCTCTGCGGGGGGCGAGCGTGCCGCTCGCGACCCGGCCCCGATTCGGCCGACCCGGCTTGGCCCTGCCCGGGCACAGCCGCGCCCGGCCCGGCGGGGCTCCGCCCCGCCGCCGCCCGCCAGGGATCGCCGTGCTCCCCCCACACGTCCGCGCCGGCCTGCCCCGGCTCCGCCAGGCCGTGTCCGGCCGCTGGCCGGCCATGGCCGCCCCGCGCCGTATCCGGCGCGCCCGCGCCGGCCTGGGCCGGCCCGGCG
>NZ_BAAGPR010000299.1:0-584 GCF_054783955.1 Streptomyces mayteni
GGCACGGTGTTGGTGACGGGGGGTACGGGTGGTCTTGGTGCGTTGGTGGCGCGTCACCTGGTCACGGAGCACGGGGCACGTCATCTGTTGTTGGTCAGCCGGCGTGGCCCTCAGGCCCCCGGCGCTGGACAGCTTGCCGAGGAGCTGCGTGGGTTGGGAGCACGGGTGACCATCACCGCCTGTGACACCGCCGATCCCCGGGCCCTGGCCGCCGTCCTGGACGCCATCCCGACCGACCACCCCCTCACCGCCGTCATCCACGCCGCCGGCGTGCTCCACGACGCCACCACCGAGAACCTCACCCCCGACCACCTCACCACCACCCTCACCCCCAAAGTCGACGCCGCCTGGAACCTCCACCAACTCACCCAGGACAAGAACCTCACCGCCTTCGTCCTCTTCTCCTCCCTCGCCGGCACCTTGGGCACGAAGGGCCAGGCCAACTACGCCGCCGCGAACGCCTGGTTGGACGCGCTGGCCCACCACCGCCACCAGCACGGCCTGCCCGCCCACTCCCTCGCCTGGGGCCTGTGGGAAACCACCAGCGGCATGACAGGCCACCTCACCACCACCGACCACCAACG
>NZ_BAAGPR010000300.1:0-575 GCF_054783955.1 Streptomyces mayteni
GGGGCCCAACGGCGGCGTAGCCGCCTTGTTGGGGCCCTGCGGCCGTGTCGGCCTGCGGCCGTGTCGGCCTGCGGCCGTGTCGGCCTGCGGCCGTGTCGGCCTGCGGCCGTGTCGCGCCCACCCTCCCGCCTTGGGGGCACCTCCCAGCCTCCCCCAGACTCCGTCCGGGGGGACCCCCGTGGCTGGGGGAGGGTGGCTTGCGCGGCGGCGGGCCTGCGGCCCGGCGGCGTAGCCGCCGTGGGTTAGGCCCGCGTGCCCCTGCCGGGGCGTAGCCCCGCGGGGCCGGGCGGCGCAGCCGCGGTTGTTTGTGCCCTGCGGGTGTGCCGCGCCCACCCCCTGCCTCAGCGGGTGGCCTTGCGCGGCAGCGGGCCGCCGGCCCGGCGGCGAAGCCGCCGCAGGCCGGGCCCGCGCCCCTGGCCGGGAGTACGTGCCCCCTGCGGGGCCGGGCCCGTGGCCCGGAGGGCCGGGCGGCGAAGCCGCCCCCGGCCCGGGGCCCCCACCGCGCGAAGCGCGGAACAAAGGGCTCGTGGGGGCACCTCCCAGCGTTAGCTGGGGGAGGGTGGGGAAAACCCCGC
>NZ_BAAGPR010000301.1:0-571 GCF_054783955.1 Streptomyces mayteni
GTGAACGGCTTGTCTTGGTCGACTGCCAGTTCTACCGGGGCTCCGCTTCCCACGTCACACCACCCCCACAACCCCTAACTTCACGGCCTTGAGCTAACGCTGGGCGGTGCCCCCACAAGCCCCTTCTCGCGCTGCGCGCGGGGGTGGCCTGCGGCCGGCGCGGCCCGCCCAGGGCCGGCCCGGCGCTCCGCGCGGGGGTTTTCCCCGGCTCTCCCCCAGCTAGCGCTGGGGGTGCCCCCACAAGCCCTTTTCCGCGCTACGCGCGGAGCCGCGCCGGGTCCTGGGGCGCCCGCCGGCCCGAAGGGCCCGGCACACCGCAGCAAGGCGGCGGGCCCGGGCCGCCCCGCGCGGAGCGCGGAAAGGGGCGGGTGGGTGGGGAAACCCCGCGCGGAGCGCCGGGCCGCCCCCGCGCTGGCCCGCAGGCCAATCCGCGCGCAGCACGAGAAAGGGCTTGTGGGGGCACCGCCCAGCGTTAGCTGGGGGAAATCCCGGTGCGCACCACCGGGCCGGCGGCCGGCCAGGGTGCGGCTGTTGACCCCGGTCGGCTGGGAGCGGCGCCGGCCCGGGCTCC
>NZ_BAAGPR010000302.1:0-569 GCF_054783955.1 Streptomyces mayteni
GATCAATAAAATGCTTTGATTAGATTTTTATATTAAGCTTTATTCATGTTAACTTCACATAGTCAATTAAGAGGACATGGTTGTAATATAGTTTATTGATAATATGAGCATGTTGAATAAGGAATGACGATTACTTACCGGATCATCATTAGTCATAACATTTATCCTGACTGAGATATTATTGTTAGCAATGATATCCAATCACGGAACTAAAGGTCTTTATATTCTTCCGTACCGTCTCCTTAAATAGTCCTATATCCAGAGTTATCTGAAACCATCCCAATAGCATAATTGACAATACAAGCTAGGAACAGGCTAAACTAATAATTAGAAATAGTAATCATCTATTCTGTCAAGTTGACTATAAATCTGTCCTAATTCTTTATCCGTATCATGTCTATAAATACTCTCACTTTTTACATGTAGAATTTATTTTTAATCTGAATAATAGTTATCTTAACATCATGCCCTTATTGCTTCCCCATTTCTCGCAATAATTAAAAACCATTTTGCGGCATTGAAAAATAAATGCTCCTGTACCATTGTTTGTTTTAGGTAATGCTCTAGCT
>NZ_BAAGPR010000303.1:0-564 GCF_054783955.1 Streptomyces mayteni
CGGCCCGGTCGTCCAGCGGCGGCGCACCGGCCGGGCCCGCGCCGGCGACGGGAGCCTGGCCGACGGCCCAGCGGCCGCAGCAGGCGCAGCCAGCGGCGCCCTCGGCGTCGCCCTCGCAGGCCGGGGCTTGGCCCACGGCGCAGCCGACGCGGTCGGCTGCGCCGGCGGAGCCCGTGCGGCAGCAACCGCCCGCCCAGCCCGCCCAGCCCGCCCAGTCCGCTCCCGCCGCAGGCGGGAGCGGGGACGTGTCGCGGGTGCGGCAGATGTGGCCGGACATCCTGGACGCGGTCAAGGGACGGCGCCGCTTCAGCTGGATCCTGCTCAGCCAGAACGCGCAGATCGCCGGCTTCGACGGCACCACCCTGCAACTCGGCTTCGCCACCGCCGGCGCCCGCGACAGCTTCGTGAACAGCGGCAGCCAGGAGGTCCTCCAGCAGGCGCTGAGCGAGGCCATGGGCGTGCAGTGGCGGATCGACACCGTCATCGACCCGGGCCGCGGCGGTGGCGGCAGCGGTGGCGGGTTCCCCGGCGCGCGGCCGCCGGCGGCGCCCCCGCCGCAGGCGG
>NZ_BAAGPR010000304.1:0-558 GCF_054783955.1 Streptomyces mayteni
CTTTTACAAGAAACTGTTTTTATACCTTTTGTAGCTGTAATAAAAAAGAATCGTTTTAAGAGTTTTTTAAACAAAGCTTCAGGTTTTGTATCTGTTAACAAGTTGCACTGCAAAATGATATGTTATTTGACACCTTCCATTATCTCTACAGTGTTACGTTGTTGTTAAAGGAATTTATAACCTTATATCCAATATGCTAATCAAAATAAGATTTTTTTCATTATAAGTACTGAACTTGTATGTTTTTTTTTCCTACCAAATAAAGACTTTTTTCTACTAAATATTTCATAAAGCATAGGACTAAACAAAATGTAGTTCATATTCTATAAACATACATTAGACACAATGTATATCAACAAACGATCACTATTTACCTTAAAAAAAGCTAATTCTTGTTAAATAATTGTAAAAGCATGTTGTTCAAATTTCTTCTATAAATCATTAGAATCAAAGGCAAACGGATTTTTCTTTACCATAACTATTTACTTTTACTCTTTCAAGGAGCCATGTATTAATCGACCATGGTATAATTATAATTCAGGATAAAAGAACAATTTT
>NZ_BAAGPR010000305.1:0-549 GCF_054783955.1 Streptomyces mayteni
TTCCAGCATATAGTTCTGTTTTCATTCACCTCTTACGAGATAAAGCCGCTCGCCTTTTTTATATAAAAAATTTTTTAACGGTTGTAGAACTCCATAATAACCTACCTTATTAGGTCCTACTCGTCGTTGCATAGCAGCAAGAACCTTTCGTTCAATAATAGTCATGAAAGCAACGGCTAGAAGAATAGGTACAAGCACAATAAGAACTTCTAGAAGATTATATAGTGATGTTAGAATAGCCATTTTTTATGATATTTTTAATCAGAGGTACTCAATACAATGATATATATATATACATTATAGAGTCTATTATGTTTCTAGATATTATTATTATGATTGTGAATCTAGCCAGCTTAGATACTTATCAAGTGATACTGCTTCTACTGCAATAGGCATGAATCCGTGCATTACACCACAAAGTTCAGAACATTGTCCGTAATAAACTCCTTCTCGTTCTGTAATAACGGATACTTGGTTCAGTCGACCTGGAGTACAATCAATCTTTAGTCCTAGAGATGGTACGGCAAAGTCATGGATTACGTCTGCCCC
>NZ_BAAGPR010000306.1:0-543 GCF_054783955.1 Streptomyces mayteni
GAGCAGTGGCGTGACCGTGTCAGTGCCAACCGGGCCGTCGCCTACCGCATCCACGAAGACACCGTGCGGGGCCGCTGGTATCTGACCGCGTCCTGGACCATTCCACCGGTCACCACCGTGCCACTGGCGGCAGCCCGTGCGGGCGGCCTGATCGGCGTGGACACGAACGCCGACCATCTGGCTGCCTGGCGCCTGGATGCCCACGGCAACCCCGTCGGCCAGCCGCTGCGCTTGGGCTACGACCTGACCGGCACCGCCGACCACCGCGACGCGCAGGTCCGCCACGCGCTGATCCGCTTGCTGCACTGGGCCAATCGCCACGGCCTCGCCATCGCGATCGAAGACCTCGACTTCAGTGCCGAGAAGACCCGGGAGAAGCACGGCCGCCGCACACGCTTCCGCAAGCTCATCTGCGGCATGCCCACCTCCAGGCTGCGGGCCCGGTTGGTGTCGATGGCGGCCGAACTCGGCATCACCATCGTCGCCGTCGACCCGGCCTACACCTCCAAGTGGGGCGCCCAGCACTGGCAAAAGCCCCTCACC
>NZ_BAAGPR010000307.1:0-543 GCF_054783955.1 Streptomyces mayteni
CCGGGGACAACTCCTACTCCCGTCAGTGGCGTTACACCAACGCCCCCGACGCCGACGCCCGCGCCGTCCAGGCCGCCTACTGGGCCAACCAGTGGGCCACCGAGCAGGGTAGGGCCTCGGCGGTCTCGGCCACGGTGGACAAGGCGTCCCGGATGGGCGACTTCCTCCGCTACTCGCAGTACGACAAGTACTTCAAGCGAGTCGGCAACTGCGTCGGGCCGACCGCCTGCCCCGCCGGCAGCGGGAAGAACAGCTCGCACCGGCTGCTCGGTTGGTACTACGCGTGGGGCGGGGCGCTGGACACCTCCGCCGGCTGGTCGTGGCGGATCGGCTCCAGCTTCGCGCACTTCGGCTACCAGAACCCGATGGCGGCCTACGCGCTGAGCGAGGACCCGGCGCTGATCCCCAACTCCCCCACGGCTGACGACGACTGGGCCGCCAGTCTCGACCGGCAGGTGGAGTTCTACCGGTGGTTGCAGTCCTCCGAGGGCGCGATCGCGGGTGGCGCGACCAACAGTTGGGAGGGCCACTACGGCACCCCGC
>NZ_BAAGPR010000308.1:0-543 GCF_054783955.1 Streptomyces mayteni
GCGGGGTGCCGTAGTGGCCCTCCCAACTGTTGGTCGCGCCACCCGCGATCGCGCCCTCGGAGGACTGCAACCACCGGTAGAACTCCACCTGCCGGTCCAGGCTCGCCCCCCAGTCGGCGGCGCCCGTCGCCGAGTTCGGCCGCAGGGCCGGGTCCTCGCTCAGCGCGTAGGCCGCCATCGGGTTCTGGTAGCCGAAGTGCGCGAAGCTGGAGCCGATCCGCCACGACCAGCCGGCCGAGGTGTCCAGCGCCCCGCCCCACGCGTAGTACCAACCGAGCAGCCGGTGCGAGCTGTTCTTCCCGCTCCCCGCCTGGCACGACGAGGCGCCCACGCAGTTTCCGACCTGTTTGAAGTACTTGTCGTAGGTGGCGTACCGCAGATAGTCGCCCATCCGCGAGGCGCGCTCGACGACGTCGGCCACCTGGGCCGCGTTGCCCTGTTCCGCCGCCCACTGGTTGGCCCAGTAGGCGGCCTGGACGGCGCGGGCGTCGGCGTCGGGGGCGTTGGTGTAACGCCACTGACGGGAGTAGGAGTTGTCCCCGG
>NZ_BAAGPR010000309.1:0-541 GCF_054783955.1 Streptomyces mayteni
CCATAAATTATCCAAGTCTATAGCCTCGATGTGTAGAAAGTTCAAACTTTCGTTTTCGCCTTCTATGAGGTCCAATATGTCCTATCCGGACATTCATTATGTATTTTGTAGTATAATTATCGGTCCGAAAAAAAACAATCAAGCTTTGGACAAAACTAAATTTACCTCAGTCAAAAAATATCTTAGCAAAAATCCGAAAAAATAGTCAAAAACCTAATTTTTTTTTCTACAATCCTACGTATTGCTCATTCATTTCCTATATGTTTTCATAGAGTTATGTAGAGTTTAATGTATTTTTTCATAGAGTTTGAAATGAAATCTGTGATTCAATTTAAATCTCAGATATGCACTTAGTTAATTTTAGTGATGGATTCTTAACCATTTTAAATGCGTTTTCTTTTGTAACTTTACTTACCCTACTTATTGCTAATGTACTTTGCTATAGCCCTTGATCAATTTAAATCATTTTGGAGATGCAATTTATATGTAAAAAAAAAAAGCTATTTTTGAGATTTTTAAATAGGCTTTTTCTTCTTAATCT
>NZ_BAAGPR010000310.1:0-538 GCF_054783955.1 Streptomyces mayteni
CCCGCCGGTCCTTCGCCCGGCACGAGCGCCGCGCCGCCTTCGTCGGCCGCCTGCGGCCGAGCCCTCCTGCGGCGGGCGGCACCCGCGCCCGTGCCCGTGCCCGCGGTTTCGTCGGTGCCGACCGCGTTGGTGTCGGTGTCAGCGGCGGTGTCAGCGGCGGTGGCCGGGCGGCGGCTTGCCTTGCGGCGCCGAGTGCTCGGCGCCGGTGCGGCTTCGCCGCTGGCCTCGGTCGTGTCGGTGTTGGCGTCGGCCGCCGGCCCGTCGCCCGCGCCGGGTGGGGCGGCGCTGCCTTCGGCGGCGACGTCGGCCGCTGCGGCGGACGTGGCCGCCTGGCGGCTGCTTGCCTTGCGGCGGCGGGCGTTCGGCCTCGGTGCGTCGTCGTCGGCCGGCGTCGGGTCCTGGCCGGTGCGCTGGGCAGGACCGTCAGGTTCGCCGTCCGCCACCCGCGGCCGAACTGGCCGCCGGCTGGCGGCACCCTGGCGGGCGCCCGCGCCGCGGCCGGCGGCGCCGCCTTCGGCCGCGGCGCCGGGCTGCGGCC
>NZ_BAAGPR010000311.1:0-537 GCF_054783955.1 Streptomyces mayteni
GCATCTAAACCTTTTTTCAAAATTCGAAAATGATCAATACAGCAAGTTTTAATTTTTTTCACGAAAAAAAATAACAGTTTGTTACCCAAACGAAGAGCAATCTTGCGCAATCCGGTTCCTAATCGGAACGATTATTTGCAGTGCCTCACTGCACCCAAACCCTATATTCTAAATTATTATACTTCGTGTGTTTTAACGGTGGAACTTCGAATAAAATAATACAAATTTGAATTTGCAGGATAGAGAAGTAATATTTGTACCAAAAAAAAGCTAGAAAAAAATATATATTATATCTATAACGATATGTATATGTTTATAATCTGCATATTGAACAAAAAGAAATTGTATTTCTTGTAAAAAATTTTTTGTCTCTTTTGTACTACATGAATCCTTGCAAACTTATAAATTGGGAAAATGAAAAGTTTTCAAATTCAGTCTACGATTTTTTAATTTCAACAAAGGTCAATAAAGTAAATCCATTGGACTGTAAGCTCGGAAATTTAACCGCTTGAGTTGCGACATCCTCTTGCCAAGCAT
>NZ_BAAGPR010000312.1:0-521 GCF_054783955.1 Streptomyces mayteni
TATATAGACAGTATGCCGGATAGAATCAAAGCTGTTATTCAAGCAAAAGGGGGATATACAGACTACTAACAGATATTATGGAGCACCCTGAAAAATGGTCGGATGTTGCTGAAATTTTTGATCTTTTGTAGCTCCCTTTGAACTTTTGTGTGACATATCAAATTTTTACTAAAAATAAAGAAATGTTTTCTCTTCAAAATAATGTTTGTTTTGTTCAATTTGATTGAGATTTGGTAAAGCTATAGCGATATTTGTGAATAATTTAAAAACATCCGGACCATTTTTCCACCTACTGTATAATCAATATGGCAATAATGCCCAAAAATAAATGAATAAAACTACATTTTTGACCAATAATACCGTGTTTTAAGCCTATTTTATTTCCCAATATAAATCATCCAAAGCTAAATATAGCCATAATAAGCCAATAAGGAAGCATTGCTAAAGAGCAACAGACGAATAAGGAAGCATTGGGAAAAGGTAACAAGCCAATAAAGAAGTGGTATTAAAGAGAAACGCAA
>NZ_BAAGPR010000313.1:0-520 GCF_054783955.1 Streptomyces mayteni
CGGCGGCCAGTTCGGCCCTGGTGTGGTCGGAGGAGGCGGCGCGGGCGGCGTCCTCGTCGAGGCGGGCGGCCTCCCTGGCCGTCTCGAAGGCGGCGACCGCGGCCCGCTCGGCGTCGGTGTCGGCGAGCGCCGCCCTGGCCGGGTCGGCACCGTCGAGCCAGCCGGCGCGCACCGCCTGCTCGGTCTCCTGCTCGACCTCGGCCAGCCGCTGCCGCAGGTGCTCGCTCTCGCTGCGCGCCCGCTGCGCCTCGGTGGCGGCGGTGGTGGCGTCGCGGTGGGCGGCCTCGGCCTCGGCCTGGAGTGTGGCGGAGCGCTCCTCCTCCTCGGCCGCGGCGCGCTCGCTGGATCCGGCCGCCGTGTGCAGGGCCCTGACCAGGGCCGCGGCCAGCCGGCCGCGGGCGCCGAGCGCGGGGGCCGCGTCCCGTTCGGCCTCGCGGATGGCGGCGGCGACGCGGGCCGAGCGGTCGGCGGCGGCCCGGTGTTGCAGCACCGTCTCGGCGGCCTGCCAGGCGGCGTGCAG
>NZ_BAAGPR010000314.1:0-520 GCF_054783955.1 Streptomyces mayteni
CGCGCCGGTAGGGACAACGCTGCAGGAAGCGGAAGTGATTCTGCAGAAGCACAAGATCGAGAAGCTGCCGCTGGTCACGGAATTGAACGAGCTGAAAGGTCTCATTACGATTAAAGATATCGAAAAGGCCATTCAATTTCCGAGAGCCGCAAAAGACAGCCAAGGTCGCCTCGTATGCGGCGCGGCTGTGGGCGTGTCCAAAGATGTCATGGAACGGGCCGCGGCGCTCGTCGAAGCCGGCGTAGACGCGCTTGTCGTAGACTCGGCGCACGGCCACCACAAGAACGTGGTCGAGACCGTCCGCAAGCTTCGCGCGGCGTATCCGGATCTGACGATTATCGCAGGCAATGTCGCGACGGCGGAAGGCACGCGCGACCTGATCGAAGCAGGGGCTTCCGTCATCAAGGTCGGCATGGGACCGGGATCGATCTGTACGACCCGCGTTATCGCCGGTATCGGGGTGCCGCAAGTGACGGCGATCTACGATTGCGCGACGGTCGCCCGTCAATATAACATCCCG
>NZ_BAAGPR010000315.1:0-515 GCF_054783955.1 Streptomyces mayteni
CGTTCCCGAGCGTTGACCGCTCTGGCCGGCACCGGCGCAATGGTCTCCCTGCCCATGAACGCCGAGGACGCCACCGAGTTGATCAGCACCTGGGAGGGTCGTCTTCATGTGGCGACGCGCAACGGGCCAGTCTCCACCGTCGTGGCGGGAGATGTTGAGGCTGTCGAGGAGCTGATCCTCTGGTGTGAGGGACAGGAGGTTCGGGCCCGGCGGATCGATGTCGACTACGCCTCCCACACCCCCCACATCGACCAACTCCACGACACCCTCGCCGAAATGTTGAGGCCGGTGACCCCCCAACAAGGCAGGGTCCCGTTCTACTCCACCGTGACCGGACACACCGGCGGCCCCATGGCTGACACCACGGTCATGGACGCCACCTACTGGTTCGACAACCTCCGCCACACCGTCGCCTTCGACACCACCATCACCACCCTCCTGGACGCCGACCACACCCTGTTCATCGAAGCCTCCCCCCACCCCGTCCTCACCATCGGCATCAACGACACCATCGA
>NZ_BAAGPR010000316.1:0-515 GCF_054783955.1 Streptomyces mayteni
GTAACAATTGAAGGAACATATCTAGGAGACCATACACTTATTGTACAAAAGGGACTAACAATGGGAGTTTCTCTATTTATTGTAACAGAAGCATTCTTCTTCATTTCAATCTTCTGGGCATACTTCCACTCATCTCTAGCACCAACTGTAGAACTAGGTAGCCAATGGCCACCAGCAGGTATCGAAACACTGAACCCATTTGCAGTACCTCTACTAAATACAATCCTACTACTATCAAGTGGTGCTACAGTAACATATGCACACCACGCTCTAATTTATGGAAACCGACGAGCAACACTAATTGGAGTAGTACTAACACTAGTACTAGCAACAGTATTTACACTACTACAAGGATTCGAATATGCTAACGCAGGATTTACAATTGCAGATGGAGTATACGGTACATGTTTCTACTTCGCTACAGGATTCCACGGGGTTCACGTTATTGTAGGTACTCTATTTATTGGAGTAGCAGCTTACCGAATTTACGCTTACCACCTAACATCAGATCACCA
>NZ_BAAGPR010000317.1:0-513 GCF_054783955.1 Streptomyces mayteni
CTCTAGGGTAATGGTAACCCGTCTCCCTTTGGCGGAGAAGACTTCCGTGTTCGAATCACGGGGGGTCAGAAGTAAAAAAAAAAGATGTTAAATGTGTTATAAAATATCAGATTAGGGAGTATAGCTCAGTGGTAGAGCAACTGACTCTTAATCAGTCTGTCGTGGGTTCGATCCCTTCTACTCCCCTAATAAATGTTTGTTTATATAGGAAGAGCACAGCTATTGGTGAGGTGGCTTCGGTTGCTAACTGAACGGATATCTATCCTTGTAGGTTCGAATCCTATCTCTTCCGGAATCAATTTAATATATACTAATATATTTCACCTCTTTAAATATTAATTAACCTTGCTTATATAAGTACTATATAAGTATAGTCTGTAAGGACGAGCGGAATCGAACCACTATCAAAGGTTTTGGAAACCTATATACTAACCGTTATACGACGTCCCTTACCTAATTACTTATAATCTATATTATGATTATTTTTATTAGAGTTCATAGGGAGTCGAACCC
>NZ_BAAGPR010000318.1:0-505 GCF_054783955.1 Streptomyces mayteni
GGGGTGCACGAGAAAGAAAAATTCATGCAGCTTATCAATTTTTTTTATATACTTTATTAGGTTCTTTATTTATGTTATTAGCTGTTTTAGTAATTTATTTTGAAGTTGGTTCAACGGATTATCAAGTATTAGCAGTAGCAGATATTAGTGAAACTCGACAAAAAATTTTATGGTTAGGATTTTTTTTATCATTTGCAGTAAAAGTTCCTATGATTCCTTTCCATATTTGGTTACCTGAAGCTCACGTAGAAGCAAGTTTAGCTGGATCAATTATTTTAGCCGGAATTTTATTAAAATTAGCTGGTTATGGATTTTTACGATATTCTATTGCTATTTTACCAGATGCTTCTGTATTTTTTACTCCTTTAGTTTACTCTTTAGCTGTTATTAGTATTATTTATTCATCTTTCACTACTTTAAGACAAGTAGATTTAAAAAAAATTATTGCTTATTCTTCTGTAGGACATATGAATATTACTTTATTAGGTTTATTTAGTAATACAAT
>NZ_BAAGPR010000319.1:0-503 GCF_054783955.1 Streptomyces mayteni
CTAGAGGTGTACCTGATGGAATAAAGAAAGCAAAGAAATGCAGACCGTGTGTATATAGTCCAAGAATAGTTACACCAATGAAGATGAATACAGATAGACCAATAGCAACCATAACTGATGTTGTAATTGTAAATGCATAAGGTACATTACCGTTTAGGTTAGCAATTAGAATGAAGAAGAACAGGCTGTAAATAAATGGCATGTAAATTTCGTTTGCTGAACCAATTTGGTCTCGTACCATACCGTGGATTGATGCGTAAGCACTTTCTAGTGAAATACTCCATGCGCTAGGTACAAGAGAATATGAATTGTTACCCATAATATGTAGACCTAGTACTAGGAATACAGTAATAATAGCGTATAGACCTAGATTTGTTAGTGAAAGGTTAAAGTCACCAATAATAGGTGCTGAAACACTAAGGAAAGGTACCACTTCGAATTGTTCTAGTGGAGATGTAATAAAGTGTGTCATGATGACTGAATATATAAAGTAGTTGTTCTTT
>NZ_BAAGPR010000320.1:0-503 GCF_054783955.1 Streptomyces mayteni
GCAGGGCATGCTGAAGCGCGGAGAAGATCCCTTGCTGCGGCCGGAGAAGCTGCTTGCGATGGCCGAGGCGAGGGATATGCACAAGCCTCTGTGGAAAAAAGAAGCGCTGACGGAGCTGCAAACGATCCGCAGCCTGCTTGAATCCTCGGGGCTGGCCGCCGAGACGCTGGACGAGATGATCTCCTCCACGGTGACGATCGAGGAAGAGATCGACCGGGATCTGCCTCGGCCCGTCGTGGTCAAAGGGCTGATCGCGCTGCTGAAAAAGGTCAAAAAGGCGGAAATCAAAAAGCATATCGCCCGATTGGAACAGCTTCTCGCTCATCGTCCTTATGCGTAACCGCAGGCGGCGCGGGAGTGTCCGGGATTTGATTGCGCCTCCGGAGAGGCGGCCCTCTGCGGGCTGTCTCTCCGGTTTTTTTTGCCGATAAAACGGTTGCGTCGCCCGGGCTCCCGAACCGCTTATGATCTGCGGCGGAAACGTCGCAACGCCCCCGTATGAG
>NZ_BAAGPR010000321.1:0-502 GCF_054783955.1 Streptomyces mayteni
TCAAGGAAACGATCTCGTCGACGTTGATGTCCGGGCAATTTTGGGCGGAGGCGCTGTTCGTCCTCTTCAAGATTGTTTTGGTGCTGTTGATCGCAAGAATTATCATCGTGGTGTCGGATAAGACCATTCAGCATTTGATCAAGGACCGCGAGGAAAGTCGCCTGAAGATCGATCCCCGCCGCACGCGCACAATCGGCAAGCTGATCCGCAATATAATCACGTACGCCATCAATTTCATCGCGATTCTGCTTATTCTGAGCCAACTGAATATCAATCTGGCGCCGCTGCTGGCAGGGGCGGGAATCGTCGGTCTGGCGATCGGATTCGGCGCGCAGAGCCTGGTCAAAGACGTCATTACCGGATTTTTCATCATATTCGAGGATCAATTTGCCGTAGGCGACGTTATTCAGGTCAATCAGTTCAAGGGCACGGTCGAGGAGATCGGCTTGCGCGTCACGAAGATCCGCAGTTGGACGGGGGAAGTCCATATTTTGCCGAACGG